>JAOAIL010000017.1 GCA_026414725.1 bacterium | reverse complement strand
CTCCTACTACAATTTATAAAGGACCTGACGAAATAAACGCCATAGTAGACGGGAAGGACTGGACACCTCCAGAGATGCAGAATAAATATATAGTAAGACGGTATGACTTCTGGTATGACGGAAGCAATAACTTTCTTTCAGATTGTACAGCCCCTGACAGTGCAATGATGCACAGGATAGACATTTATGTATTAAAAAAGAAAGATAAGTCAATTATAGCAAGAGATTCTGTTATAGTTTCAAGGGATGGAATTCAATGAATAGAAAGGGATTTACACTGGTAGAACTGTTAGTTGCGATGGCGATAATGGTTGTTGCATTTGGGCTTGTAACATTTCTTTATACAAAAGCAGCAAGAATAAGGAAAGTAGTAGTGGTTACCAGTGAAATCCAGCAGATGCTTTCTCAAATAGTAAACACACTTACGTATGGAAATAAAACAAATTGGGGAATGTTATATTCAACAGGGTTGGATTCAACAACTCAGTATGATACCTTTATTGTTTTAAGAAAAGGCGCAGATACGATGACAGTAAAAATAGATTCTGCTGGAAATATAACGATGAACTCAATGGTTTTAAATATAGGGGAGAAAGTCATAATAGATGTCTCTTATCCAGTGAGATTTGAATATTTTGATAGATATGGAAATAAATTTAACACTCCTGTATCTCCATCTGATAGTAATAAAATTTCCTTTATAAAGATTGTTCTCTGGGCAAAATCCACAGACCCTGTGATGAAATTTGCAGACCCGGTTCCTCTCGTAACAGGTGTAAGGTTAAGAGGTAAGACATCCTTTGAGTAAATCCACCCATAGTGCTATCCCTTACTGTATCTTTTTTAATCTTAAGAATCTCTAAATCAGCAATATCCTGTTTTCTTTTAGAACTCTTTTAAGTTTTATCACCCCCCTTTTATCCTTTCCCCTGATGGGAGAGGATAATGATTTAACAATAGATAGTAAAACTTCATTAAAAAAGGTATAATAAAAGATTACGATGGAACCCAAATTCATCAGTGTAAAAGGAGCGAGAGAACATAACCTGAAGAACATAGACATTGATATCCCGAGAAACCAGTTGGTTGTCATAACAGGTATCTCGGGTTCAGGAAAGTCCTCTCTTGCTTTTGATACCCTATATGCAGAAGGGCAGAGAAGATACATAGAAAGTTTGTCCGCATATGCAAGGCAGTTCCTCGAGCAGATGAAAAAGCCGGATGTGGACCATATCACAGGACTCCCACCAGCAATTGCTATTGAACAGAGGAAATCCGCATCTAATCCCCGCTCAACTGTAGCCACTACCACAGAGATATATGACTACCTACGACTTTTGTTTGCAAGGATAGGGATTCCACACTGTCCTGAATGTGGGGGGGTTATATCAAGAATATCATCTACAGAGATTATTGACAGGATTATTGAAGGAAAGAATAAAGGAGAGATAAAAATACTTGCACCTTTAGTAAGAGGAAGAAAGGGTGAGTATAAAAGTATTCTTGACCAGATAAGAAAAAGTGGATTTTTAATGGTCAGGGTGGATGGCAATTATTATGATGTGGATGAGGAGATAAAACTTGCAAAGTATAAGATACATAATATAGATGTCCTCATTGACACATTTATTCCTGTGGAAGAGACGAAAGAAAGGATAGCAGAGGCAGTAGAGATGGCATTAAAGGTAGGCAAAGGACTTCTTATCTTAGAGGAAAAAGGTAAAGATACACTTTACAGTGAACTCTTTGCCTGTCCTGACTGTAACAGGGGATTTGAGGAATTAACCCCCCGTATGTTTTCTTTTAATAGTCCTTATGGCGCCTGTCCTGAATGTAAAGGTCTGGGATTTTTGATGAAGGTGGACCCTGAACTGGTGATACCTGACAAGATGAGGACTTTTAAGGAAGGTGCTATTAAACCATGGCAGGAAGCAGGTGGCAGGGGACTATTCTTTTATTACAGAGGGATCCTGAGAGATATACTGTATGAGATGGGTAGAAGTTTAAATGATAGACCATGTGACCTTTCAAAAGAAGAAATAAATATCCTCCTGTATGGGTCTGACAGGTATGGATTTGAAGGTGTTATACCAAACCTTGAACGGCTTTTCCATCAGACAGAAAGTCAGCACAGAAAAGAAGAGATAATGAAATATATAAGGGAGGTAAAATGTCCTTTGTGTAATGGTGCACGGTTGAAAAAAGAGTCGCTTGCGGTAAAAGTAAAAGAGAAATCCATTATGGATATTACATCTATGAGTATTAAAGAAGCAAAAAGATTCTTTGAGAACATTGAACTGAACGAAAAAGAAAGGACTATAGCAAAACAGATATTAAAAGAGATTATAAGTCGCCTTTCATTTATGGAAGAGGTTGGACTTGACTACCTTACACTCGACAGGATGACACATACACTTTCAGGTGGTGAGGCAGAAAGGACAAAACTCGCAACACAGATTGGTTCAGGACTTGTAGGAGTACTTTATATACTTGATGAACCAACCATAGGACTCCATCAGAGGGATAATATTAAGTTGATAAATACCCTTAAACAATTAAGAGATGCAGGAAATACTGTAGTGGTAGTAGAACACGATGAGCAGACAATAAGGAGTGCGGATTATGTGATTGATCTGGGACCCGGAGCAGGAAAGCATGGAGGAAAAGTGGTTGCAGCAGGACCCCCTGTCTCTATTATGGAAAATAATGCCTCGCTAACTGGAATATACCTCTCTGGTAAAAGAAACATCCCTGTACCTAAACAAAGAAGGAAAGGGAACGGTAGATACCTTCAGATTATTGGGGCAAAACATAACAACCTTAAAAATATAAATATAAAAATCCCTTTAGGAATGTTTATATGTATAACAGGGGTCTCTGGTTCAGGTAAAAGCAGTATGGTAGAAGATGTCCTTTATAAAGGGATAAAAAAGATTCTTTATGGTTCTAAGGAAGAACCAGGAGAACATGATGCTATCTTTGGGATTGAAGAGATAAATAAGGTCATCATTATTGACCAATCACCTATAGGAAGAACACCGAGGTCAAACCCTGCAACATATACAAATGCATTTACATATATAAGACAACTTTTTGCAAATACAGAGGAAGCCAGAATACGGGGATATAAACAGGGAAGGTTCAGTTTTAATGTTAAAGGTGGCAGGTGTGAAGCATGCATGGGAGAAGGGATTAAAAAGATAGAGATGCATTTCCTTCCAGATGTATTTATCCCCTGTGATGTGTGTAAAGGAAATAGATACAACAGAGAGACATTAGAGGTTCTTTACAAAGGGAAAAATATAGCAGATGTACTTGCGATGAAGATAGAGGATGCTCTTGAATTCTTTGAGAAGGTTGCTCCACTGAAAGAGAAACTCCAGACACTTTATGATGTGGGACTTGGATACATAGAATTAGGACAGCCAGCAACAACACTCTCTGGAGGTGAAGCACAGAGAGTAAAATTAGCAGCGGAACTATGTAGAAAAGGGAATGAAAGGACTCTATATATACTGGATGAACCTACTGTTGGACTTCACATTGCAGATATAGAAAAACTATTAAAGGTGCTGAATGACCTTGTAGACAGAGGGTCAACAGTCCTCGTAATAGAACATAACCTTGATGTTATAAAGTGTGCTGACTATATTGTAGACCTTGGTCCAGAAGGTGGAGATAAAGGTGGATATATTGTAGCAGAAGGGACACCAGAACAGATAGTGAGGAGTAAAAAATCATATACAGGTACTTTTCTGAAAAACCTGCTTTAGTTTATATCTTTCTCTTTAGAAATGAGAATACCCTGAAGGATTTACATCAATTATTTTGCCACTAATAGATATACCTTTATATTTTTTTTCTTTTGTAATTTCACCTATACAGGAGAGAGAAACTGAATCTATTCTGGATGGAATCTTTTTTCTGTATTTTTCAGGTACAGTAAATAAAAGTTCATAGTCCTCTCCATCATTCAGTGCGTGCTGTATGGCTTCTTCTCTGTTTTTACTTATCCTTAATGCATCTTTTGACACAGGGAGTTTGTCCATATATATCTTAAATCCAGTACCACTTGCCTTTACAAGTCGTGTAAGGTCTGTTGAAAGTCCATCAGATATGTCCATCATAGCACTTACAGGACATCTCTTTATAATTTCTCTCGCTTCTTTTATCCGTGGTATAAAATTAAGATGTTTACCGAGATAGCTACCACCGAGTGAACCTGTTACAAATATAAGGTCACCTGGTTTTGCTCCACTTCTAAGTTTAAGGTTTTTTCTCTCTATTCTGCCTATCATAGATACATCTATGAATAATCTATCTGACCTTGTAAGATTACCACCCACTATATCAAACTGGAATCGGTCTGCCATATAATTCAATCCCATAATAATCTGTATTATCTCTTTACGTGTAATATTGTCTGGCAGTCCTACACAAACAAGAGCATATAGAGGAATACCTCCCATCGCTGCTATATCACTTAAGTTAACAGAAATTGCTTTTCTGGCAATAAGAGATAAAGATGTTTTATCTATGGAAAAATGGACATTTTCAACCACACAGTCAGTGGTTAAAAGTAAGTACTCTTTACTGTTATAAGAAATCACTGCTGTATCATCACCTGGACCAATTATTACATTTCTCTGTCTGGGGTGTAAACGTCTTTTTATAAACTCAATAATCTCATCTTCTTTCATCAATATATAATAATAGGATCTAAATAATAAGTCAAAATGTCTTATTTTACACTATACCCAGCCCCTCATCTTCATTGCATCCACAACCCTGCTGACAGCCACCACATAAGCAGCCTGTCGCATATTTATATTATACTTTTTAGCAGCAGTTAACACTGAGTGATATGCTTGAGACATCTTATCAGAAAGTCGGGTATGGACATCTTCTTCACTCCAGTAATACATTGTAAAGTTCTGCACCATCTCAAAGTAGGATACAGTAACACCTCCTGCATTTGCAAGGAAATCAGGTATTACATGGATACCTTTTTTATAAAGTATATCATCAGCATCAGGGGTTGTAGGACCATTTGCAAGTTCCACTACTATTTTTGCTTTAATGCTTGAGGCATTTTTCGCAGTAATGACATTTTCAAGAGCAGCAGGTATCAAAATATCCACATCCAGTTCTAAAAGTTCCTCACTGGTTATCTTCTTCACACCTGGGAGATTAACAACTGATGACTTTCTACTCTTATATTCCTGTGCCTCATCAGGGTCAATACCATCTTTGTTAAATATACCCCCCTGACTGTCACTTACAGCAATCACCTTTGAGCCAAAAAGTTCCTTTGCGAGTTTTGCCGCATAATAACCAGCATTACCATATCCCTGTATGGCTATAGTAGCATATCCGAGGTCTATCCCAAGTTCTCTGGCTGCTTCTCTAAGTGCATAAAGTCCACCCCTCGCTGTAGCATCTCCTCTTCCTGGAGAACCACCTAAAATTAGTGGTTTTCCTGTAACAACACCAAACTGATTCTTCTGTGCAATTCTGGAATACTCATCCATCATCCATGCCATAATCTGGGGGTTGGTATATACATCCGGCGCTGGAACATCCTCTTCTGGACCTATGTATTTCCAGATTCTTTCTATATATAGACGGCTGAGTCGTTCAAGTTCACCTTCTGACATCTCTTTCGGATTACAGATTACTCCACCTTTCCCACCACCTAAAGGAAGTCCCATAAGTGAACACTTCCATGTCATCCATGCAGCAAGTGCTCTTACTGTATCTACTGTTTCATCAGGATGAAACCGTATTCCCCCTTTGGTAGGTCCTAATGCATTATTATACTGAACCCTGAAACCATGAAATACCTTGACTTTGCCGTTGTCCATTTTTACAGGAAGAGAGACATGAATTTCCCGCATAGGTGAGCGAAGTATGTTATAGATATCTTCACTAAGGTTTAAAATTCTCGCACAGTCCGCTAATTGTTCCTGAACAATTGAAAAAGTATTATATACATCCACTTTATGCTCCGCACCCATTTTATACCTCCTTATAAAAATAAAAAACCCACTCAGGCATACCATTGCCTTCTGTGGGCTTCCTTGCCTTATTCTCCAAACTTCTTTGTTTTATATAGATAGCACCTTTGCTATCTTTTTTATTTTATCACTACTTATATCTTTAAGTCAAAAATCTCTTTATAAGAAATCTGTCCTGGAGCTGTCTTGGCAGTAAAGGAGATATATGTGAATAAAGAACCAAGATATAAGGGAATAAGCCGCTCAATAAAAGAGACCCCCATAGGCATTATAACCAGAGGGAATTTCTTAGAATATTTGTGTGTAAAGGATAAAAGGTCAAAAAGTTCATCAGAACCGTTAACTTTTGTGGCTATTTTTATAATATCCGGTTTTAATTTCCTACCTTCCGCATATATATTTTCCAGTTTGTTATAAACCGGTGTCTTTAAAAAATTGTGATATGAGACAATAACCTTTTTGTCTCTGTCTCTTGCTTCTTTTATAACCTCTTTGACTATACTGCTTTTTATCTCTATATCCACACAGTCAACATAATTCAATATTTTTTTATATATTTCAATCCGCTTTTGTTCGGTTATTTTCATCCGATAGTTTTGATACTCCTTATACCACCTTACAGTTCCTATCTTTTTTGCTGATGTTTTCAGAGAAATCCATTCTTCCAGAGCATCCTCTGAATACTTTGTAAGAAACTCATCTATTCTGAACTCACACCATCCACATTTTTTTAGGACGTTCTTTACCTCTCTTCTATCTTCATCTCCTACCAGAACCAGTACAAGTTTATCTTTCATCTTATCAATAACCTTTCAGTAATAGCCAAACTATTATTAAAAACTTTTTCCACATCCTCCTCTTTTATACCTGCAGAGATAAGCAGTATCCTGGCAAGTGCATCATCTATAAGATTTTCAGGTGAGTGTGTGTCTGTGTTAAGTACAATAGGGAACCCATATTTATACCATAACCGGGCGATATGTCCATTGGAAAAACTGTGTCCATATCTTGCAGAAATTTCAAGTACTATCCTTCTTTCTGCAGCAAATTCAGCATCTTCTTCTTTAAGAACTCCAGGGTGTGCGAGTATATCTACACCTGACTCAATTGCTGCGCGATTTGTTCCTTCCAGTACCGGTTCCACCACTGTCTCACCGTGAACTACTATAAGTTTTGCTCCTGCATCTCTTGCAAGGTGCACAAGCTCCGGTATTCTGGAAGGATGTACATGTGTTATTTCTACACCCGGAATAACCTTTATCTTCATACTTGTATTTATGGAATCAGCAACTTTTATAAGAGAAGTAATAACATTTTCATAGTTTGAAAAATCAATATGGTCTGTTATACCGAGTATTTTATACCCCTTTTCTTCTGCCCTACGTGCAAGTTCTGAGGGTAGGAGGTCTCCATCACTTAAAAGAGAGTGTGTATGAAGGTCTATCATTTTTGTTCTTCCTCCTTGCTTTCTTGCTTTGAGAAATGGACACCGTGGACTATAACATCAACGTTGCCAACTTTAAGGCCTGATATTCTTTCTACCTCTTCCTTTATTGCCTTCTGTATCTGGTATGTAACCTCAGGTATGTTTACACCATAATCCACAACAACCCTGAGTTCAAAATTTACCTCATCTTCTCCTATCACAACCTTTATACCAACATCAGATGTCCTTTTTATCCACTGGACTATACCACCCATAATACTCGTAAAAATTCTGTGTACCCCTGGGACCTTTCTTGCTGCTATTGCTGCAATTGAAGCGAGAACTTCATTATCCACCTTTACCTTTCCGTATTTTTCCTCCATTATGCCTCCTCTTTTTTTAACTGTTCTGTCTCAGAGGCAAGAAAACTTTCTAACCACTTTGTAGTATATCTTCCACTTAAAAACACAGGATGTTCAAATATCTTTTTATAAAGTGGTACTGTTGTCTTAATCCCTTCTATTTGTATCTCTTCTAATGCCCTCTGCATCCGTTCAATCGCTTCTGCTCTGTTCATTCCATAGGCAATGAGTTTCAGTATTAAACTGTCATAATAGGGTGGTACTGTATATCCCTCATATATATGTGTATCCACCCTTATCCCTGGACCACCCGGAAGTATAAGTTTTGTTATTTTACCGGGAGAAGGCATAAAATTATTTAAGGGGTCTTCAGCATTAATTCTACACTCAATCGCATGCCCTTTTATAGCAATATCCTTCTGGGAAAATGGCAGTTTATCTCCGCGAGCAACAAGAATCTGATGTTTCACAAGGTCTATGCCTGAAACAATCTCTGTTACAGGATGTTCTACCTGAATTCTCGTATTCATCTCAATAAAATAAGGATTACTATGAGAATCAACTAAAAACTCTATTGTACCTGTACTCTGGTATCCTATATTTTTTGCCAATCTATATGCATATTTATACAGGTGTCTTCTGAGTTTTTCATCTACAAAGGGAGAAGGACTCTCCTCTATAAGTTTCTGATGCCTTCTCTGTATAGAGCAATCCCTCTCTGGAAAGACAACTATGTTTCCTCTTCTGTCACCAATCAACTGGATTTCTATATGTCTCGGTCTCTCAAGAAACTTTTCTACATATAAAGCCCCTTCTCCAAATGCCGCTTTTGCCTCTTCCTGACAGGTAGTCCAATTCTTAATAAACTCTTCCGCATTATTAACCCTTCTCATACCTCTGCCACCACCACCAGCACTTGCTTTTATAATCACAGGAAAACCTATTTTCCTCGCATGAGCGAGTGCTTCTTTCAATACACTCTCTTCATATCCTGGTATTACAGGAACTTTACAACTTTTCGCTGTCTTCCTTGCGAGTGCTTTATCTCCCATTAACTGGATATTCCTTGAAGTGGGACCAATAAATGTAATACCTGATGCCTCGCATATCTCAACAAACTGGATATTTTCTGACAGAAAACCATATCCTGGATGTACTGCCTGTGATTTTGTAATCTCAATGGCACCTATGATAGAGGGGATATTTAAATAACTTTCTGAAGCAGGTGCTGGTCCTAAACATATCTTCTCATCAGCAAGTTGAACAGGAAGTGAACTTCTATCTGCTTCCGAAAAACCAATAACTGAAGATAATCCAAGCTCTTTACAACTCCTGATTACTCTTAAAGCAATCTCTCCCCTGTTAGCCACAAATACCTTTTTAAACATTGTTATTTATTTTTATCCTCAGAAGATACATTAGGGGAAGAAAGTTGGATGACAAAAAGAACCTGTCCGTATTCCACTGGTTTAGCATTCTCAATTAAAATTTCTTTAATAGTTCCATCATAATCGGACTTTATCTCATTCATTACCTTCATTGCTTCAATAATACATAATGTATCTCCCTTCTTCACCGGAGAACCAATATCTACAAAAGGTGGACTTTCGGGAGAAGGGGCTCTGTAAAATGTCCCTACAAGGGGTGCTTTTATATATACAACATCTTCAAGTTGTTGAGAGGGATGTTTGTACTCTTCCAATATCTCTTCTTCCGGGGATGTTTTTGCTACCTTTTCAACAGAATGAATCCCTTTCTCTTTCTGGATAAGAGCACCTTTTTTCCCTAATATCAATAAGAAATCACCCTTTCTAACTTCTAAATATTCAATCTCATACTCTTTCATAAAATCCACATATGGTTTTATCTCTTCCGGCTTCATTCTGTGTCTCCTTTAGACACGGGTGATATACTCACCTGTCCTGGTATCAACCCTTATAGTATCCCCTGCTTCAATAAAAAGAGGGGTCTGTATGGTAATACCGGTCTCTACTTTTACTTTCTTCTTCCCCCCCTGTACAGTATCACCTTTATGTCCTGGTTCTGCCTCAATTACTTTAAGGTCAACAGTTATAGGAATTTTTATGTCAAGAATTTTACCTTCATAAAAAAGCCCTGTGACTTCCAGATTCTCTTTAAGGTAACCCTTCTCTTCTTCAAGTATCTCTTCGGATATAACAAACTGCTCATAGGTGCTATTATCCATAAAGTGGTATCCATCTGAATCCCTGTATAGATATACAAGCGGTTTTTCATCCATATATACAGGAGTTACCTCAATATCAGACCTGAAAGTATCCTGCAGAATTCTACCCGTCCTTATGCTTTTTGCCTTAAGACGGACAAGTCCTCTGCGCTGTTGTTGATGTGTATGTTCTGCAATAAGGGTTATATATATATCCCCTTCATACTCAAACACATTTCCTTCTCTCAATTCTATTACCTTCATATATTAACTATCCTCCTTCTGTAATTGTTATTTTATAATGTATGCCTGTAAAAATCAAGATGCCGTATGGACATCCCCTCGCCCTTGAGGGGAGAAGGAATAATAACACTACCCATCATATTAGGAAGAGATGAAACTGTTACCTATGTATCCTATCCCTATATATCTATATATAGTGTTTATACTCTCTGGTAAATGATATAATATACAATACAGAGGTGACGTATGGAAAAGTCAAAAAAGATATTTTTATCTCCTGCTACGATAAACATTTACAGGGAGTGCCCGAGATGTTTTTATCTGCATATGAAATATGCCATCAAAAGGCCAAGAGGACCTATGCCTTCTATCGCCACAGGATTGGACAGTATCCTGAAAAACTATTTTAAATATTATCGTTCTATAAAGGAACTGCCTCCGGAACTTAAAAAAGAGATGAGCGGACATCTTATAGAAAAACTTAAACCAACATATTACAGGGATATAAAAGATGGTTACTGTCTTCTCGGTAAACTTGACGACTGCCTCGTAACAGAAAGAGAGACATATATTCCTTTAGACCACAAAACAAGGGCAAGTATTGCAGAGGATATACATCCTGCCTATCAACTTCAGATGGAACTTTACTGTATTCTTTTAGAAGGTAATGGAATGAAAACAGAAGATATTGCATATATTCTTTATTATTATCCTTTAAGCGTAAGTCCTGAAGAAGGTGTAGATAGTATCAAATTTGGTATGGATATAAAAAAGGTGAAAGTTGATATAAAAAATGCAATAGCGATTATAGAAGATGCAATAGGATGTCTGGAGCAAAATAGAGTTCCGGAAGCATCAGAAGATTGTGAATATTGTAAATGGGTGGAATATATATGTGGCAATAATCTATCAAATATCCCTTTATTAAAAATAGAAGAAAAACCACCTGTACCGGAAGAGATAATAGAAGAGGAATACAAAGATACCCTGTTCTGATGGCTAAAGTATTAACTGATGTAAGACATTTTGTTGAAGAAAGAAAAATTATCAATGATGGAGATAGAGTCCTTATAGCGGTCTCTGGTGGACCTGATTCTGTATTCCTTTTTTACTTTTTTCAGTATCTTAAAAAGTTCTATGATATACAATTCTCCGTTGCATATATACACCACCACCTGAGAAAAGAGGCGGATGAAGAACTTAAATTCGTAGAGAATTTAGTCAAAAAATATAAAGTGCCTTTCTATAGTAAAGATATATGGATAAAAGGAAAAACAGGGATTGAAGAAAAAGCAAGGGAAGCAAGATATAAGGCACTCTACAGTACAGCAAAAAAGTATGCCTGTAATAAAATTGCTGTGGGACATACCCTGGATGACAATGTAGAGACAATTATTATGCGGTTTGTAAAAGGTACAGGTATTGCAGGATTGTCCGGTATCTCTCCTGAGAAAAATCTTTTTCTCAGAAGTAAGATTATAGTTATAAGACCTCTGTTATGTATTGAAAAGCAGGAGATTATTAAATTTCTCAAAGAGAAAGGGATTGAATACAGAATAGATGAGACAAACCTTTCTACTGACTTTTTCAGAAACCGTGTCCGGCTGGAAATAATTCCATTCCTTCTAAAATATAACCCACAGTTTAAGAAAAAACTTGCCCAGATGTCGTTCTTACTGCAGGATGATTTTTCTTTCCTTTTCAGACAGGGATATGAAACACTTAAAAAAATTGTCAAAGGGGATATTTTAGATATGGTTGAGTATAGAAAACTTGATATATCTCTGAAACGGATAGTTGCAGGTATTCTTATAGAAAAGATTACTGGAGACCCATACCGTTCATATAACAAAATAAAACAACTGGTTGCTTATCTTACAAGATACCCCGGAAAGAAACTTAAGATGACAAAAATAAAAGATGTAGTTAGAAGCAGATAATCAAAAATACATATTCTCTGCCATAATATATTCAAAATCCTTCTCTATTTCATTTGTCTTTATATGTAATACCTTTCGGGCTAATTCTTCGCTTAATTTCTGAGTATCCTTACATAAAAGAATTTCTCTAGCCCCTTCTAATGCACCATTACCTATCTTTATAATTCTATCCTCTGGAACATCCGGTATCAGTCCTATCTTTATTGCATTCCTGACATCTATGAAATTTCCAAAGCCACCTGAAAGATAAACATTTTTTATATCTTTAAGGTCAGCAGGATAGTGCTTTAAAAGTAATTGCCACCCGGTTCTTATTGCTGCCTTTGATGTGATTAATTGAAAGATATCATTCTGTGTGAGTTTTAAGTCACCTGTGATATAAAAGTCCTGTTCTATTCTTGCGTTTTTTGTCATAATCCCTTTTTCAAGAAGTTGTGCGAGAAGGTCTATCAACCCTGACCCGCAGACACCAATTGGATATCTATCTCCTATAGTTGAATAAGCAACCCTCCCATCAATAATCTCTATCTTTTTTATTGCTCCTTCAATTCCACCAATACCACAACCTACAGAGGCACCTTCAAAAGCACCACCGGCAGCACAGGAGGTAGCAATCAATCTGTTTTTATTCCCTATTACCACCTCTCCATTTGTCCCAATATCTATAAGTAGAGAAATTTCATCATCCTTATACATCCCGGAAGCAATTATATCTGCTAAGATATCTGCACCTATATGTCCACCTATAAGGGCACCTCCATAGACTGTTCCTTCTTTATTGATATTAAGTCCTATCTCTTCAGGTATCCTTACAAACGCATCTGTTGAGATAGGTTCATAGGGTATAACCCCGAGTGATGATACATCCAGTCCTAAAAATAGATTTCTCATTGTAGAATTACCAACAGACACTATCTGGTATATGTACTCGTATATCCTTTCTCCTGTCTTTTCAGATATCTCATTTATTGTTTCATTTAATTGCTCAATCAACAGGGACTGGAGTTGTTTGGTTCTCTTTTCCCTCTCTTTTTTATCAAGATACTTCCCTGTTTTCTTATCCACAAGTGTATATTCAATCCTTGATATTACATCATTACCATATGATATCTGAGGATTTGTCCTGGCTACTGTATCAATTATATCTCCATTTTCAAGGTCTACAATATCCATCACAACTGTAGTAGTACCAATATCCAGAGCAATTCCATAAATTTTCCCTCTGTATCTATCTATCTCCTTCCCATTTTTAAAGATGCTATTACCTTTTTTATAATACTGTGGACAGATAGGGACATTCCTTTCCATTCCATACTTCAGTATCTCATACTCACCGAAATTCTTTACATATACCACCATATCAGATATATCTCTTACAATGTGTGCCTGACAGGCAAGCCGTTCATTTTCTTTGAGATTTACTTTTTTTTCAGCAGCTGTTACAGGACATAAATTCTCTGTCCCTGTTTCAATCCGTACAATACACTTACCACAGGTACCTGCTCCTCCACATTCAGCATTAATTCTTACACCTGCAAGTCGTGCACATTCCAGTATGGTAAGGCCAGGATGTAATTTCAGTCCACGCTCACCCTTTTTAAATTGTGGAAATTTTATGGTTCCCATATTATTATTTTTACTCTGATGTAAACAACAGAGGGAAAATAATATCACTGGTACAGCAGGGTATTACTACTGCAAGAACCATATATATTAAAACAACCCCTGTCCTGTGAATCCAGTCCGTAACACCAAATGTAACAAGATAAAGTATAGAAGCAATCGCACTTATCAGTACATGAAGGGAATGAGAAAAGATCACTCCTTCCTGTTTCTCAAGTGTTCCAGGTGCAAGAAAACCTGCTAATATACCGAGTATTACGAAAGGTAATACAATGTTTGGATGCTCAATAATACAGATATGTAAACTCATATGTGCACCGAGAAGAAAACCAGCAATGTAAGGGAATATTATATCACTCATCCCGCATATACCTACAGACCCAATAAATCCAACAGTAATGGCTTTCCAGAACCTTCTTTCATACTGCCAGAACATAGCGGTGGTGGCTATGGCTGAAAAAAGTAGATGTACGGGATGAAAGATGTGAAAAAGTTCTTCTGAAAAAGGAGAGATATCTGATATCCCTGACATTTCCGTGATAACAGTAAAGATACTAACAATTATAAGTCCTATACTCACACTCAAAATAGAAAATGGTAGATGATGTCTCAGTTCTCTCCAGATATGTATATCTCTCCTTTCCATAACTATCTTATTTTATCACATCCATAAGGACTCTCTGATAAATATATTGAAAAAATTAGATGGGCACACTTCCAGTATTTACTCTTTTGAGGATATTTCAGTCCTTTAGGGAAGCATATTCTCTAATGGAATTCTACCCCAGATTTTTGCGAGAGAGAATGCCTCTGCATATTCAACACCACACTGGAATCCCCTGAAGCCAGAGATTTTTTCTATCATCCTTACAGGGTCTGCCTGATGGTGTCCTGAAAGCCACTTATACTGACTCTCATGACACAAAAGCATCTGTTTTTTTATCTCAAAAAACTCTGTGATATCAACAAAATGTGTTGGTTCAAAACCAAAGCCAGCCATTGTATCCATATAATATATCGGTGTAATCTTCTCCCATGCAGTATACCTCGTCTTATAAAGTGGGAGAGTAGCAGTAAAGGCAGCATCAAATACGAGTTGCCCTGTAGTTGTATGGTCAGGCATATAGTCGTTTATACTGTGTGTTATTATTACATCTGGTTTTGCATATCTTATTATATCCACAACTGCGACACGCATCTCTTTTGTAGGATAGAGGTCAAGGTCTCCTGCAACAGGTCCAAGTACCTCTGCTCCTATAAGTTCTGCGGACCTTTTTGCTTCACCATTTCTTATTTTTGCAAGTTCTTCAGGTGTTATATTTTTTCCACCCATATTCCCATTGCAAAGGTGTGCCATAAAGACCTTATGACCTTTTTTTGCATATTTTGCAAGTGTTCCACCACATAAAATCTCTAAATCATCGGGATGTGCTCCAATTGCCAGTACATTCATTTTATCCTCCTTCAGTTACATTCAGGTATTAAAGGACCTGCCAGTTCCTTTAAGAAAAATAGTTTACCGGGTAGTGTGGGCATAAAACTGCTGGGAATCCATATATCCGGTCCGTATCTTAAAGTAACCCATAAACTCATTCCCTGCCACATCATTCCTCTCCCCAGTGTCCCATCTGCACCACCTATAATTCTGTCTGCTTTTAGAAATATACCAGGTCCTATGGTATTGGCAAAACATGGAACAAGGGTTGTTCTGCTTTTAAAACTTGTGATAGCATTCTGCTCAATGGTAAGAGGATGAAGTTTTGCTCCGAGGCGGTATTCCTGTCTCTTCCACTCTGCTACTGATTTAAACTCTCCAGCAAAGTGTGGTTCCCAGAAGGCAATATGGAAAACCCTTCCTATACCAAATATAACAACCAGTTTTGCACCTTTCTTTCTTAAATAATTTATCTTTTCTGGATATTCAGGTAGCATACCTCTGGTTGCAAAATGCCTCTGGTCTTTGGGAACCGTAAGACCCCCTAAAGGTCCATAGAACGCATCCTCCATCGCATTCTGGAATGCACCGGGATTTGAAGGGGGAAGTGTATTTCCATCTTTATCACTCCACTCATCCATGTTAAAACCGTATACATGTCTGCAGTCAGTATTCCACTCTTTAAGAAAATATACAATCCACTGATACATTCCCATAGGACCAACCGGAAGAATAAGTATAAGTTTTCTTTTTTTGTCTTTACAATTTTTTATCTCCAGTGCTATCTCATGCCCCATCTTGATATTAAACTCTTCAAGTGTGTCACAGGACACAGGAAAGAAATTTTTGTTCCACCATGGCTGTCTCTCTGTAATCTTTTCAGGTGAGTTATTACAGCAGTCATCTATCTTTTTCAGGTTCCAGCCAGCAGGAAAGAAATTCTCCAACAGCGAACCCTTTATAGTATTTATTAAATTCATATCGCCTCCCTGTTTCCTTTATTTTTACCATAAAATTACAATTTTGTAAAAAATTTGACTTTTTCAATTATTTATATTATTGTAAATAATATAAAATACAAGGAGGCAATATGGAAAAATTAGCAATAGAAGGGGGAAAACCGGTAAATACTGAGAAGTTCCCTATGTGGCCCTCATTTTCAGAAAAAACCATTCAGAAAGTTGTAGAACCACTCAAAACAGGGAAGGTAAACTACTGGACAGGTGAGATAGGAGTAAAGTTTGAAGAGGAATGGGCAAAATGGAATGGAGCAAAGTATGCGGTCTCCACAACAAATGGAACGAGTGCCTTACATACCGCTGTTGCATCATTAGGCATAGGTCCTGGTGATGAGGTGATATGTCCTTCTTATTCATTTATTGCCTCTTCTTTCTGCATATTGCAGGCAGGAGCACTACCTGTGTTTGCAGATGTTGATGAGTCACATACACTGGACCCGAAAGGTATAGAGCCACTTATAAATGAGAGAACAAGGGCAATACTGGTAGTCCATCTTTATGGTGTTGTTACGGATATGGACCCTATAATGGAGATTGCAAGAAAGTATAACCTTTTTGTTATAGAGGACTGTGCCCAGTGTTTTGGTGGTGTTTATAAGGGAAAGAAGACAGGAACAATAGGAGATATTGGTTGTTTCAGTTTCTGTCAGAGTAAGCACTTCACCACAGGAGGTGAAGGAGGCGCTATTATTACAGACAATGAGGACTTATGGTGGGAGTGCAGGTCTTTCAGGGACCATGGATATGATGTAAAGGAACGCCTTAGATTACTTGAACTTGAAGCAAAACTTATGTATATACACAGAAGGGTTGGTTTCAACTACAGAATGACAGAGATACAGTCGTTAATAGGACTGTGTGAACTTGAACGGCTGGATACATGGAACTTACCCAACAGAAGAAGAAATGCGAGGTTTCTGATAGATGCCCTGAAAGACCATCCACTTGTCATTTATCCTCCAGTTGATACAGAAGAAAGAAAGAATGCCTTCTGGTGGGTACCTTTTGTCCTCGATGCAGAACGGCTAAAGGTTCCTGTAAAGCAGTTTGTATCAGCGATAGAGGCAGAGGGTGTTCCTGTATATGGAGTCCAGTGGCCTGAAATGTATAAGGAAACCGCTTATACTGAGAAGAATGGATTCGGACGGTTAAAATACCCCTTCAATGACCCAAATGCAAGAAAGATTGACTATACAAAATTTGAGTGTAAGAAGGCGCAGTGGCTTGAAGCAAGGACAATAAACTTTTTCCCGCATCCTGTGTATGAAATCAGGCATATGGAGAAGTGTGTTGATGCGTTTACCAAGGTGGCAAAGGCATATATGAAATAAAGGAGGATGTAATGAAAAAGGTACGGATGGGCGTAATAGGTGCAGGTGGTATTGCATATAGAAGAACCATACCAGGAATGGTAAAGGCAAAAAATATAGAACTTATATCTGTTATGGATGTTAGAGGTGTTGAGAAAGTGGCAAAGGAATTTAATGTACCAAAGGTATATACCAAAGAAAGAGATATTGTAAAAGACCCTGATATAGATGCGGTCTATATTGCTACCCCTGTATATCTACATCTGAAACATATAAAGATGTCTGCTGAAAAAGGAAAACATATACTCTGTGAGAAGGCACTATGTACCGATCTGAAGGAAACAGAAGAAGCAGTAAGGATATGTAAAAAGAATGGTGTATTCCTTCAAGAGGGTTATATGATGAAGTTCCACGGAGCACACCAAAAGATAAAACAACTGATAAAAGAAGGTATACTTGGTAAGGTTGTATATATAAGGGCACAACTTTCCTGCTGGTATCCACCTATAAAGAGTGCATGGAGACAGGACCCCAAAAAGGGAGGGGGTGGTGCCCTGATAGATATGGCAACGCATCTTTATGACCTCATTGAGTTTCTTACAGATGAAAAAATAAAATATGTATCATCTATTGCCAACAGCCAGGTTCAGAAGTATAAATCAGAGGACTCGTCCACAACACTATTGGAACTCTCCTCAGGAACCCATGCGACAGTTGACTGCTTTTTCTGTATACCTGATGAAGCATCAAGGACACGGCTTGAGATATATGGCGCTGAAGGGAGTATCTTTACAGAAGGGACAATAGGGCAGAGTGAGGCAGGTATCGTTGAAGGGATATTTGGGCTGGGTACTGCCGGGTATGATGCAAAGCAGAGTAAGGATGTGGTGCGCAAATTCAGAAAGATTAACTTTAAAAAGGTCAACCCATACACTGCTGAGTGTGAGTATTTTGCTGATTGTATCCTGAAGAACAGACAACCTGAAATAAACGGGCCTGATACATCTTTACATATAGCAGAGGTTACAGAAAAAGCATATATCTCTTACAGGCAGAAAAGAATGTTAAAGGTATAGTTTTTAATCCTTTTGAAAAATAATCCTTCCGTATTCAGGTAATAGGTTATACTTCCTTTCCCAGGTGGTATACATAAATCCACGGATATCCGGAATGCTTCTTGAAACCTCAATCCACTTTTTCACATCTTCAAGGTCTTCTGAATCATAATAATTTGCAATCAGAATTTTAAATCCCTGTTCAGAAAAAAATCTTAAACTTTTTTCTCTCGGTTTCCCTCCCCATACAGCAATAATAATATCTTTAGGTATATAACTCCAGGAGTTGGTAAAATCTCCCTTGACAAGATAATAGTTCGGTGTTGCATTGTGGCTGGGGTCAAACATATCCGACCATACATAAACCTCTACCTCTGGATTATATTTTTTCAATATCTCAACCTGCTTTTTAATACACTCTCCGAGAAGTTCTGCCATATTCCTACCTTCACATGCCTTACATGTTCCACCCATCCTTATCTCATCTGCATTCAAAATTACCTTCTTATATTTAACCTTCTCCCATAACAACCTTGCCTCCAGGTCAAATATTTCATATAACAATGTCTCTGCCATACATACTGTTACCTGACTGTCATATATCAACATAGGATGATACCAGCTTACCCTCAGATACTGTCCATCTTTGATTCTGCCGCCCGGTAGAATTTTAATTTTAGGTTCAGGATAATCAAACTCCCTCCTGTATGGGTTCAGATACGGGTCTGTAATCCTCCCATAGTCCTTCCCTTCCTCATATATAACACTTCCATCTTCACTTCTGATAACCACAGGTGTTCCCGGACGACGAAGGACATTATAAAGTCCTACTTCCTCTATTCTCCAGTCATCAATCCAGAACCTTCCTTCCTTTCCTTCCCATATCCCTGCATAGACCTTCAAAGAATCATATTCCATACTGTTAAATATCATTGTTAACTTTCTCCAATCAGTGGTTGAAGGCAGGTTAAATGAGCGTGGAGCAATATCACGATTTCCTGCAAGAACTAAAAGTCGGAAATTTCCTGATGGCCTTAAGTTTTCTGTTTTAATCCATATACTCAATCTATAACATCTGTATGGCAATACCTTTATCTCCTGCATTATCCTTCCATGTCCGTAAGGCGAAATCTTAAAATTCTCAAATCTTAAGGAGGTATTTCCTGTATGTTTAATCTCTGTATCTACAAAACTTATCTTTCCTGGTTCATCGTGAAACCTGTATCCTTTCACCTTGTTTCCTTCATATTCCTCAAATCCACCATTTAAAAGTTTAACCTCTCCTTCTGGTATATGGATGCCTTCATTACCTTTAACAACAAAAAGTGTGTCCTTTACAGGCAGTCCCTCTGCAAGGTTTCTGTCATGGTTGAGAATTCCTCCGCCATATCCAATAGAGAAGATGGATGGTATAAGTTCAACATTATAATTCTGGCAGGCGCTTTTTATCTTTTCAAGGTTTTCAAGATAGCGGTTATCCTGCCTGGAAAGAGAGTCAAGACCACCTGATAGAACGATACCATTATAATTATTCTGTGAGGCATCCTTTATCAACAAAACTATCTTTTCAACATCATCATCTTTTGTCAGGTTAAACCCAAATACCCATAAAAATCTGTCTCTGTAGTTTTCAGAGAAACAAAAACAGATGAAAACCAGAAAGAATACAACAACCTTTTTCATATATTCTATTTCTGCATAAAGATAATCAGAATACGGACTATCAGAGAAGAAACGAGAAAAGAAAACAAAAACATATAACCGAGAGAGATTAATACAGATGTTTTATTTCTTGCCGGACTCCTCATAATAAAAGAGAGGTTCGTTGTAAAGACAGCGAGGATTGAGATAGCCCATATAGCAAGCCCGAGAAAAAAGAATATCTTCAGTCCTTCCATTGTACTCCTTCTTCCTGATAAATTCTATCAGGTTCTAACCTTATTATATATCTCCACCCTATTTTGTCAATCTTTTTGTTATTTAAGATTAATGGTACCCAGAAGAAAATCATAAGAGATAAAAAGATTTTACCTAATCCATCTGGAATGCTCTTCTCTTACTTGTTGATTTCCTTGAATTTTCTTATACAATCAGAGATTCTGAGTTCGTCAATTGCTCCCTCTGCTTTTCCTTCTGGTGACCTTCCTATCCACAGTCCGCTCTTCCATATATCCACAGGGTCTAAATCTGCCGCTGGTATTGGTTCCCAGTTATAATTATCCTCTCCAACTAACTTACCATTGAGATAAAGACATACTTTATCTCCTTTTCTCCATGTTACAGCAATATGAAGCCATTCTCCATTGTTAAAACTTAAATTTTCCTTAGAATAAATCTCATGCTATGCACCATTTATATCCCTTTCACACCAGCGGAGTTTACCACTGTAATATGCTAAACTACATTTATCCGTCACTTTATTACTCACTTTACTTGCCCTGAAACTAAATAATACCGCTGTTCTTCCTCCATCAGAATTAAATTCTGGTTTCCACCATAACTCAAGTGTTCCTTCACTATTATTCCATTTTTTGTAATTTTCATAAGCAATACCATTTTCTTCTGTGTCGCTTTTTACAAGAATACCTTTACCAAATCTTCCATCTGTATAAGGTGTGGAGTAGATATATCCACCTGCGGTATTTCCAGAAGCATCTTTAAACTCCAGGTCAGACGGGTCATCCCAGTGGCATAGTAAGAGGGTATTCCCGTCCACCTCATAGGATTTCCACCACTCTGAAAGAGGAATATCTCCTTTATTTTTCCCTTTATCTTTCTCTACTTCATCCCATGGATAGTTTACAAATTCTCCGGACAGATTTAAGTATTTTCCATCAACACCTGCCTTTACTGCCGCATCTAAATATCTATAACTTGTTTTACCATACCATTGATATTTAGTATCCAGTAGTCCTAAAAGTTTCAGGGCTGCTTTTTCTCTCATCTCTGCATCTTTACCTTCTATAAAAAGTCCCATTCCCTTATCAAGTTTCCTTATAGATATTCTCGCAACACATCCTTCGGGTTCAATACAACAATCATTCAGGAAGCCATTAACAATGAAAATCCTGTTTGGCAGTATATTTTTCTCACCTTCCCTTTTTATGGGGAGGACCACCAGATTCTGCCTTTCTTCCGGGATACTGACTGGAGAATAAAGCCCCGCCAGTCATTCTTCCAGCCCTTCATCCCATAAAAATATCTGAAGTATGCCTGTATTCTTTTTGCTGTAATTTCATCTTTTCCTTTAGCATCAGGATAAAGGATAATCTCTGTCTGTGGTTTTTCCTCTTCAGAGACAAACGGGAAGTTCAAATAATCCTTTAATTCTCCTGTAAAACATATCTCGGGTTGCCATCTGACCTCAATTTCATTTTCTCTCTTCAAAGATACATCAAACATCACTCCGGTTCCTGGAACTTTCAGTGATATATATTTCCATTGCACCTTTTCACCATTTATCTTTACCTCTTCCGGGATACACCCTTCTGGTATCACAACCTTAAACTTTGCTGAAGGGACTTCTTTCTCAATCTGAAGGTTCAGTAAAAATTTTCCGTTCGTATATTTATCCCAGTAATATTTGACCGTTGCCTCTTTAACATTCACTCCATTTTCAATTGAAACTACGGATTGATAGATTTTCCCTTCTCCCGCAGACAGTTTCCCTGACAGTGTCACACCTTCTGGAGTAAATTTCTGATTTATACCACACCCATAAATTTGTCAAATTATGCAAAATATCTGGTAAATTAATGTGAAATATGGTATAATAAAAGAGGCAGGGTAATATATATTATAGCCATAATTTCCCCCTGCCAGAAGATAGAGGGGTGTATGAGAGAAAAGGCAGAGTATGTTGTAAAACTGACAGGGGATGTTTTTAACGGATATAGTGTTGAAGAAAAGATATGGCAGGGAGCAACATCCACTGTTTATAGGTGCAGTGGCAATGGGAGATATGGTAATATAGTAGCAATAAAGGTTCTACATCCTTACAGAAATCATCCAACCCAGATAAAGCAGTTTATAAGAGAGGCAAAACTTCAGGCACGTCTGAAGCATAATAATATAGTAAAGGTCTACGGAATAGGGAAAAAGGACCATCTGGTAGCGATTTTTATGGAGTATGTCAATGGATTAAATTTAAGGATGGCGTCTCAAACAATGGATATACCGACTGGTAATTTTATAAGGCTATTTATTAAACTGGTTGAGACAGTTGGCTATATACATAAAAAGGGGATTATCCATAATGATATAAAACCAGAAAACATTATTATAGGAAAGGTTAATGGGATACTCAAACTAACTGATTTTGGTTATGCTGAAAAAGTAAAGAGGTGGTTTGGTAGGAAAAGTGAGTATAGTGGCGGGACTGAAAAATATATGGCTCCAGAGAGAACAAAAGGTATAAGTGATAAAAGAAGTGATATATATTCTATAGGTGTATTATTGGACGAGTTTTTGAAGGACAAACTCCATGGGAAAGAAGAGATATACTCAATAATTGTAAAGGCAACCCAGAAAGACCCTGAGAAGAGGTATATAAATGCCGCAGAACTGAAGTCTGACCTTGAGACATTATATCTGGATTATCGGGAGAACTTCTCTTAATGAGGATAGGTATAATCTCTGATGTCCACGGAAACCTTGAAGCACTTAATTCCTCCCTCCTATTTTTACAGAAGCATTCTGACTCCCTTGTTGTATTGGGTGATACTGTTGGTTATGGACCTGACCCCGGAGAATGCCTTGAAGTTGTCAAAGGAACAGCAAATATCATACTTAAAGGGAACCATGAAGAAGGTATTATAACAACAAACTATACATCTTTTAGAACCAATGCACGTATTTCTCTTGAATGGACAGCAAGTATCATCTCTCCTGACTTTCTGAATATCATAAAAGGGTTTAAAGAAAAAGCAGAAGTTGAAGATATTATATTTGTTCATGCCTCTATATCCTCTCCTCTTTTTAAATATATTTTAAATGAGAAAGATACGAAAGATGAATTCCAACTTCTGGATAAGAAGATATGTTTTATAGGACATACACATATCCCTGCCGGGTATAGGAAAAAAGAAGACAGGATAGATGTAATACATCCTGACTTCAGTGGTAAAATGGAGATTGACATAGAGGATGGGTATAAATATATCATTAATGTTGGTAGTACAGGACAGCCGAGAGATGGTTTTCCCTTTGCCTGTGCTTCTATATATGATACAGAGAAGCATTTATTCACTCTTTACCGTATAGAATATCCTGCAGAGATTACAAGAAAAAAGATTTTAGACAGAGGACTTCCCTCTGTCCTTGCCAGAAGAGTTGTTCAGGGGATATAGGTCTTTTCCCAAATAATAAATAGTATGATATTATTAAAATATGAAGAAGATAATGAGTAATATTGAAATGAAAAGTGTTATTCAAGATATCTCTGCTCGTATAAAGAAAGAAATAGGACTGAAAGAAATTGTAATTGTGGGTATAAGGAGAAGAGGCGCTATCCTTGCAGATAGAATTAAGAAATTTCTTCCTGAAAATGTTCCTGTGGGTTATCTTGATATCACATTCTATAGGGATGATTTCAGTACTGTTGGGGCACATCCTGTGGTCTCTGAAACAGACGTTCTTTTTAATATAGATAACAAGAAAGTATTACTTGTGGATGATGTCCTTTTCACAGGTAGAACAATCAGGGCTGCTTTAGATGCACTCGTTGACCTCGGAAGGCCTTCACTTGTTAAACTTTTTGTTCTTATAGACAGGGGGCACAGGGAACTACCTATAAGCGCTGATTATGTAGGCAAGACAATAAAGACAAAAAAGAATGAGATGGTTGAAGTAAAGGTAAAGGAGATAGATGGTGTTGATGAGGTTGTGGTGGTGGAGAGAAGATGAAGTGGAAAAGAAAAGACCTTATAGGACTTGAAGAACTTACCAGAAGTGAGATAGAAACAATTCTTGATATGGCGGTTTCTTTCAAAGAAGTAAGCAGCCGTCGTGTCAAAAAAGTACCTGCTTTACGAGGGAAGACAGTGGTAAATCTTTTTTTTGAACCCAGCACCCGCACAAGGACATCCTTTGAACTTGCTGCTAAACGACTTTCTGCAGATGTATTGAGTTTTGATGTTTCTACATCAAGTATATCAAAAGGAGAAACGATAATAGATACTGCAAAAAATATTGAAGCGATGAAAGTGGACTGTTTCATTGTTAGACATTCTGTATCAGGCGCTCCAGAAATCATAGCAGAGAATGTTTCCTCATCAGTTATAAATGCAGGCGATGGCTGTCATGAACATCCTACGCAGGCACTGCTTGACCTGTTTACAGTCAGGGAAAGGATAGGAAAGATAGAAGGTATAAAGATTGCTATTATAGGGGATATCCTACATAGCCGTGTAGCAAGGTCTAACATATGGGGATTTACAAAGTTAGGTGCATATGTATATGTATGTGGTCCACCTACAATTGTTCCTGCTGATATAGAAAAAATGGGCGTAAAACTAACCTTTTCTATTGAAGATGTCTTAAATGATGTAGATGTGGTCTATCTTTTACGACTGCAGAGAGAAAGACAGAGAGAGAACTATCTTACATCTCTTAAGGAATACAGCATTTATTATGGTATTGATGAAGAAAGATATAGAAAAATAATTAAAAAGGGCACATTTATTATGCATCCAGGTCCTATAAACAGGGGAGTGGAAATCAAATCAGATATTGCAGACAGGGACAGGTCTCTTATACTTGAGCAGGTTACAAATGGAATCGCAGTAAGGATGGCTGTTTTATATCTTACTATAGGGGCAAAAGGATGACAGATGTTAAACTTCCTGAACATTTCGTTTATGAGAGTGTTCTTAATGAAGAACAACTTCGTATTGTAAAAGAAGGCGAAGGTTACTGCCTTGTTCTCGCAGGACCGGGTTCCGGTAAGACGAGGGTTCTTGTATACAGGGTATGCTGGTTACTTGAAAAAAAAATACCTCCATCATCTATACTTTTAGTTACATTTACCAACAAAGCAGCCAGAGAGATGATAATGAGGGTGGAGAAACAGGTTGGCTCATATCCTAAAGGACTCTGGGCAGGAACATTCCACCATATAGCCAATGTATTTCTTAGAAGATATGGTAATGTATTAAGCATTCCTAACAATTATACAATTATTGATGAAGATGATAGTATTTCTCTTCTTAAAAAAATCATAGAAAATACTTCTGTTCCAGAGGAATTCCCCAAGCCATCTGATATAAAAAAGATTTTTAGTCTATCTGTAAATACAGTTGAAAGCATAAAAGATGTAATAAATACAAGATTTCCTGATGCTTCCTGTTTTATTCAACGGCTGGAAACAATATGGAACAGTTATCAGAAAACAAAAAGGAAACTTAAACTTATGGATTACGATGACCTTCTCCTTTTCTGTTATAAACTTCTCAAGGATGAAAGCACAGGTACAGCAATATCAAGGAATTTCAGATATATCCTTGTAGATGAATACCATGATACAAACAGGTTGCAGTCACTTATCCTTTATCAACTTGCCAGAGTAAATAGAAACATAATGGTGGTAGGAGACGACGCCCAGAGTATCTATTCATTCAGAGGGGCAACAGTAAATAATATTATGGAATTTACCAGAATCTATCCGGGTGCAAAGATATTCTATCTTGATATAAACTACAGAAGTACCCCACAGATTCTTGACTTTGCAAATAAGAGTATATCAAACAATCATATAAGATATCCAAAAACACTAAAAAGTGTTAGAGAATCGGGTGTTAAACCGGTTATTGTTAAGTGTTTCAGTCCTAAAGATGAGGCGCTTTTTGTTTCACAACGAATAACTCAACTTATAAATAGTGGCCTTTCTCCAAAGGATATCGGAGTTCTTTTCAGGTCAAGATATCAGGTCGCAGAACTTGAGATATGTCTTTTAAAATCAGAGATACCATACATTGTAAGAGGTGGTTTAAGATTCTTTGAACAGGCGCATATAAAAGATATTATGGCGTATTTCAGAGTAGTAGAAAATATCAAAGATGAAATCTCATGGAGAAGATTGTTTACCCAGTTAGATGGAATAGGCACTAAAACAGCGGAGAGATTAATCCCTGAAATAGTCAGTATGAGCAAATTAGATGAGATTATAGAGATGTTACAGAAAGAAGAAATAAAAATAAGGGCATCTGATAAACTTATATCTATGCTCTACCTTCTTAAAAAGATAAAGGAAATAAAAAATATACCCGAAGGGATTAAATTAATAGTGGATGGTGGATACAGCAGATATATTACTAAAAAATATAAAGATGCAGAAGAGAGGTACCAGGATATAGAGATGTTGAAAGAGATAGCATTGTCATATTCAACACTCACTGATTTTATATCTGATGCTGCACTTCAAGAGTACTCAAAAGGTGAAGAAACAGGGAAATCTCCTCTCGTACTTTCTACCATCCATCAGGCAAAAGGACTGGAATGGAAAGTTGTTTTTATCATAGGGGTATCTGCTAACCATTTTCCACATCCTTCTTCTTATATGGATATACAGGCACTTGAAGAGGAAAGAAGGATATTCTATGTTGCGATTACGAGAGCAAAAGAAGATCTGTATATTACATATTTCACCAGGGATTTTTACAGAACCTTTCCAGGGAAAAAATCCCTTTTTCTTGAAGAGATACCAGAGTATCTATACGAAAAGTGGAACTTCTGATGAAAGAACTTTTTATCCTTCTGATTTTTTTTATTGCTTATGCAGGTATAGTTATAAAAAGAGAGAAAGCACTTTACTTCATATATAGTGCTGTTGTCCTGTTTTTGGTTTTTAATGTTATAGGACTTTCTGATATCTGGCATTTTATTAATTATAATGTCCTCGGCATTTTTCTCGGTACCGCTATCCTTTCCTTCCTCTTTGTTTTTTCAGGAATCCCTGCTTATATGGTGGACAAAATTGTAGAAAAACAACATCCACTCTGGTTTGTATATCTTATGGTATGTGTTATAACAGGAGTAGTTTCTTCTGTAGTAGAAAATGTTGCTACGATTATGATAATGGCTCCCGTTGCACTGGAAATTGCCAGAAAACATAATGTCAATCCGGTCCCTCTTGTAATAGGTATGGCTGTCTCAAGTAATCTTCAGGGCTGTGCAACAATGGTAGGTGATAGCCCCAGTATTATACTTGCAATGGAATCAGGTATGAACTTCAATGACTTCTTTTACATCCCTGCAGCAAAACTTTCTCTTCCTTCAGGTAAACCAGGTTTATTCTTTTTTGTACAGATAGGTATGGTAGTAAGTTCTCTGGTCCTGTACCTTATCTTCAAAAGAGAGAAGAGTATAATGGACCCATTAACTGAAGAAAAAGTAATCAAATCATTCGTACCGCTTTCACTAATCATCCTTATGCTTGTTTCTCTCGCTTTTGGCTCTTTTTTCTTTAACGGTTTTAGATATTTCCCTGCTGTAGTATGCCTTTTTTATGCGATAGTTGGATTAGCGTGGTTTTTTATAGAAGACAGAGAAGAGAGGTTTTTACTCTCACATATTGACTGGGAGAGTTTTTTCATACTTCTTGGGATATTTATACTTGTTGGAACACTCAAGAAAGCAGGTTTTATTGAAGATGTTGCTGTTTTTTTACAGAGGATAGCCGGAGATAATCCGTTTGTTCTTTATAATCTCATTGTATGGCTTTCAGTTTTCATTTCTTCCTTTGTGGACAATATCCCTTATACAATGGCAATGATTTCAGGGATACAGATACTCTGTCAGCGGTTATCTCTCAATCCATATATATTTTTATTCGGTCTTCTTCTCGGTACCTGTATAGGTGGAAATATCACACCTGTGGGTGCAAGTTGTAATGTTGTAGGTGTAGGATTACTTAAAAAGAATGGATATAAGGTCTCCTTTAAGGATTTTGTAAGAATCGGGTTTCCATTTACTGTATCGGCAGTACTTGTAAGTACTCTTTTGATGTGGCTGGTGTATAATATTAAGTGAGAAATCAGAGATAAAAAGTCAAAACATGAGAATAATAGAAAGAAGAGAAGATTTAGAAAGAGCCATTTTGAGAGAAAAGGTGAGAGGTACACCAGATATAGAAATTGGTAGAAAATATGGTGTTTCTTTTAGATATATTGAACGAGTTATTACAACATATACATTTTTAACCGAAAATCTTTATAAAGATTTTGGAACAAAGGATAGGTTTTCAGTTATCCAGAAGGCAGTTTTGAAAAGGT
>JAOAIL010000016.1 GCA_026414725.1 bacterium | reverse complement strand
CTCTCCCTTACTGCAGGACTGAACCATGACTTTGGGAATAGCTGGAGTTTAGAGTTCGGGTTAAGGGGAGACCTGTCAGATGACTACAACGCATACACAGGAAGAATGTTCATAAGAAAGAGTTTCTAAAAAATATATCCCCTCAACCTGTTCCTTCTCTACTGAAGGGATAGGTTGGGGGGAAGTTAAACCATTCATTTACAGATAGATTCTCTATGATTATAGAAAAAATTGTTGTGGGAGAGTTTCAGACAAACTGTTATATTGTGGGCTGCGAAAAAACAGGGAAGGGTTTTATTATTGACCCTGGAGATGAGTATGAAAAGATAATAAAAATTGTTAAGAATCTTAAGATTGAACCATCTTTCATTGTCAATACACATGGGCATATGGATCATATAAAAGATGATGATAAATTTCAACTTCCTGTATATATACATTCTCAAGATGTTGAATGTTTAACAAACCCTTCAAAAAATCTCTCTCTGTTTTTCGGACTCCCATTCGTTGTAGATGTAAGATATATTGCTATTGAAGATGGTAATATATTGAAGGCAGGTACTTTATCTTTCTCTGTTTTACATACACCAGGACACAGTCCAGGAAGTATATGTCTCATCTGTGGAAATATCGTTTTTACAGGGGATACTCTTTTTTGTGATGGTTACGGCAGAACCGACCTGCCTGATAGTTCAGAAGAGACACTTTTCCATTCTATCAGAACAAAACTACTTACACTTCCTGATGAAACAATTATCTATCCCGGTCATGGAACACCTTCAACCATCGGGCAGGAACGAGGATTATTTTAACAAAGAAAATGCCTTTTTTCTTATAATACAACTGGGACATCTTCCACAGGGTTTACTATCACCCCTATAGCAGGACCAGGTAATGGAAAGGTCAAGTCCGAGAGATATCCCCTTTTTTATAATATCTACCTTTGACATATAAAGTAAGGGTGTCTTCAACACTATCTTTCTACCCTCTGTGGTCTTTTTTGTGGCAACATCAATAAGTTTCTGATATCTTTTAACATATACAGGCCTGCAATCAGGATAACCAGAAAAATCAACCGCATTTACACCAATAAATATCGCCTCTGCATCCACTGACTCAGCAAGTGCTAATGCCAGTGCTATAAATATAGTATTCCTCGCAGGTACATAGGTTGATGGTATCTCACCTTTTCTGATTTTTTCAGGAATTTTTATCGTTTTATCAGTCAATGCAGACCTTACCCATGAAAGGTCTATCTTTGTTATAATATGTTTTTTAACCTTCAAAAATCTACATATCTTCTTAGCAGATATAATCTCTTTCTTACTTTTCTGTCCGTAGTCCATTGTTAACGCATATATCTCATAGTCATCTTTTTTAGCAATGGCTGCGGAAACAAAACTGTCCATTCCACCTGATATAAGACATACCGCCCTTTTCACCTTATCTCCATCAATTTATGCATCTGCATACGAAAGTACCAATTTTTTTCTGCGCTCTTTTTAAGAGTATTTACTATCCAGTGAGCAAGTTTAAGGTTATTATCCACTGGTTGTAATATTACAGGATTCTTTATCCTTTTATCAATAAAATCCATGTCTTTTTTGTGTGTGATTACATACTTGAACTCATTGGCAACCTTAAGAAATCTTTCGTCATAACCACACCTGAAACTTTTCAGTCCTTCTCTTTTTGGACTTACAGTAAACCAGTCAATTTTTATATCCTGCCAGATTGTCCCGTTTGTTTCAATTGCTACACAGTACTTCCTGTCCTTAAGGATTTTTATAAGTGGTGACAATTGCTGTAAAAGTGGCTCTCCTCCTGTTATACATACCCATCTGGACGGATATCTTTCTATCTTTTTTATTATTCTTCTTACATCCTGTTTTTTCCCTTTTCCCCATGCATATTTTGTATCACAGAAACTACATCTTAAATTACAACCAGCCAGCCGTATAAATATCATAGGCAGACCCTGAAGTATCCCTTCTCCCTGGATGGAATAAAATATCTCAGAGACATTATAAATCATAAACCCACTGCCTTTGCTGCCTTCTTAAAGGTATCAACTACTCTTTCTATCAGAGAGGATTCCATAATCGTCTTTATCTCTATAGATACACTTTTGTCAAGAATGGACTGGCTTAAAGGGAAAGAGCCACCTGCTATCTCTATATTGGCAATAAAATGCCAGTAGTTAAGTATTGCAGGAGCAACTCCATTTTCTTTCATAACAGATTTAAATTTATCTGCCTGTTGCTTATCTTTAAGAAAAATAGTAAGGAATGTTGCTATCTCTCCAGATACATCTGGCAGTTCTCTAAAACTAATACCCCCTATTTTCTGTATTTCTTCCTTTATGTTTTTCTTGTTTTCCCTCTGTTTTTCTATTATACTATCAAGTTTTTTCAATTGTGCCAGCCCAAGTGCTCCCTGTATTTCATTCATCCTGTAGTTAAAACCCTTTCTTTCCCTTCTTTCTTCTCCTCTTCCTATCCCCGGCAGATGTGGATGTCCATGGTCATGATAAAACTCTGCCTGTTTATAGAGTCCTTCATTATCAGTAACCACCATACCACCTTCCCCAGTAGTCATTACCTTCACATAGTCAAAACTAAAACAACCAAACTCTCCAAATGTTCCTACTTTCTTTCCCTTAAATGATGCACCTGTTGACTGACAGGCATCTTCTATAATATAAAGACCCTTTTCCTTTGCAATCTGTGTAATCTCATCCATCTTTGCTGAAGAACCCATCATATGGACAGGCATAATAGCCACTGTATCTTTTGTTATCCTGTTTCTTATATCTTCCGGTGAGATATTAAGGGAATGGTCTATCTCACAGAGTACAGGTTTCAACCCTGCCTCTTCAATCGCTTCTATGGTTGCAACAAATGTAAAACATGGAGCAAGAACTTCCTTCCCTTTAGGTAGATTGAGTGATTCAAGAGCGACTTTTAATGCAGCACTTCCAGAACTTACTCCCAGCGCATACCCTGAATTTATATACCTCGCAAATTCCTCTTCAAACTCTCTTACCTTAAAAACACCTTCCCTTTCTTTATCAAATCCATATCTAAATAATACGCCCCTTCTCAATACAGCCATTACTTCTTCAAGTTCTTCCTTTCCAAATACTTCCCTTCCAGCCATATCTACCTCCATTATTTTTCAAATATCAGTTTTCCATATTCTTATAATTTGTGACAGAAAGTTGAGGATACATTGACATCTCTTTCTCATAAAGATATCTTGAATAGTTATACCTCGCTATTAACACCTTTCAATTAGAACAAAGACCGAATGTATCACCATATTTAGTAAGTTCTTTCACAGGTATTGCCATCTCAATCATCCAGTATTCATCTATATCCTTCCAGTTATTAAGTGTACCTTTTATTTGAGTTGCTATCAGAATATCTTTCAGTTCCATCCCCGGTTCATAACAACCAGGGAGTCCTAATCTTCCCCTTCCAGGAAACCAGAATACTGTTTTTTTATTATTGGGTGTACCATAAATTTCCCAGTACCAGGTGTTTGCTTCTGGTTTTAAAAATATCTCCACAAGGTCTCCTTTTCTGTAGTGATGATCCTGGTCTTTATCGCTTTCCTGGACTATATCTGAGTCATTAAACTTAACTCCTATGTATAAATAGCCCTCATCCCAAGCAACCTGCACTTCTCCTCCTTCCTGAATAATATTACCTTTACTCTCTATATCTCTTGAAAAAGCAAGTTTATACACAGGTGCTATCTTCCATACAGTGTCGTCTAATTTCCCATCTATCAATACAGGGCTTTCAGAATATTTAGCAACTATTGCAGGAGATATTATCTGTGTCTTTCTTTCCGATACAAGACGTCTGGGTGTTATAGAACAACCGCTAATTAATATAACTGGCAGTAGAAAAATTCTTATGGTTTTTCCCATATTTGCTCCAGAAGTTTGTTATATATAGCATATCAATTAAATCCCTTTTGTCAAATTCTGAAAACATTATTATTAAATTTTTTTATGTTATAATATGTCCTGTGAAAATAGTGGTTACTGTTATAGCAAATGCAAAGAAATCAAAGATTCAAAAGACAGGCAATAACCTCAAAATCTGGGTTGATGCTCCGGCTGTTGAGGGAAAGGCAAATAAACGGCTGATTGAAATACTTTCAGAGTATTATTACAAACCTAAAAGTTCTTTTATAATTAAAAGTGGTCTTAAAAGCAAGAAAAAGATTATAGAGATACTATGACAAAAACAAATTCTGATGGTGAATTAGTCCTCGTAGAAAGAGCAAAAAACGGAGATGTTAAGGCATTTGAGGACCTTATTAAAACTACAAGCGGCAAGATATATAACCTTGGATTGCGAATGCTTCACAATAAAGAAGATGCTGCTGATGTTATGCAGGAGACATATATTGCTGCTTATGAAAACCTTCCAAAGTTCAAGGGGGACTCTTCATTTTCTACCTGGTTATACAGAATAGCAACAAATTTTGCTCTGATGAAGATGCGGAAAGACAGAGGCAGAAAGGTCTCTGAAGAAAGGTTGAAAGAAATATCAAAAAACTTATACGATACTACAATCACTGACTGGACAGAAAGCCCGGTGGATTACTTAAAAAAACAGGAACTGAAGGAAACACTGGATAAAGCGATTGAATCCCTGCCAGCAAAATATAGGTCTGTATTTGTCCTCCATGATATTGAAGGACTCCCCATAGCAGAAGTGGCAGAGATTCTATCTATATCTCCTTCTGCAGTGAAAACAAGAGCACACAGAAGTAGATTATATCTCAGAGAGAAACTCTCTGAATACTTTAAGAATAAAGAAATAGGTCATCAAATAAGGATATGAAATGGATAGACACTTTGACTGTGAAGAGATTTTACGGTTGCTGTCTGGCTACATAGATAACGAGATAGACATCTTTATAAGGGAGATAATGGAAGAACACATAAGGGAATGTGAGAGGTGTTTCTCTCTTCTTAATACCCTTGAAAAAACCATTGCTATATCCAGACAGACACATAGAAAGCAAAAGGTTCCTCAAAAGGTTGTTAACAGGATATATTATGAAATAAGAATACGGTATAAGAGGTAAAAGATGGAATATAAACTTATCATTATTGGTGGTGGACCTGCAGGGCTTACAGCAGGTATATATACACTAAGAGCAGGAATTAAAACGACTATTATTGAAAAAGCATTTACTGGTGGAAATATGTTGCTTACAGAAAGGATAGATAATTATCCTGGTTTTCCTGAAGGCATCTCTGGATTAGAACTTGCAGAAAAAATGAGAGAGCAATATATGAAGTTCGGGGGAGAGATAATCAATGGGGAAGTAAAAGATATATACTTTGAGGATGAAAAGAAAATTGTCCGGCTGGTTGATAACTCTGAAATCAAAACAACAGCACTGATAATAGCGAGTGGCTCTTCCAGAAAAAAGTTAGGAGTTGAAGGAGAGGATGAATATACAGGAAAAGGAGTCTCTTTCTGTGCTATATGTGATGGTGCATTTTTCAAAGGGAAAAGGGTTGCAGTAGTAGGTGGCGGTAATTCTGCATTAGAAGAGGCAATATATCTAACAAGATATGCGGACATTTGCTATCTTGTCCACAGAAGGGATGTTTTCAGAGCATCTGCATATCTTCAAGAAGAACTAAAAAAATTTCCTGTAACCCCTCTCCTTTCCAGAATAGTCCGTAAGATAGAGGGAGATGGAGAGAAGGTAAACTCACTGGTGCTGGAAAATAAAAAAACAGGAGAGATAGAATCAATTAAGGTTGACGGGGTATTTGTATCTGTGGGACAGAAACCCAATGTAGAGTTCATTGATGGAAAGATAGAGCAGAACCCTGCCGGCTATATAATCACTGACTATAAAATGCAGACATCTATTAAAGGGATTTTTGCCTGTGGAGATGTGATAAGAAAGTCCCTGTATCAGGTTATTACTGCCTGTGGAGAGGGTGCTATTGCGGGTATGTCTGCAGAAGCATACCTTTCCAGTAAAGATACATCTTTATAGTTTTCTATATACAAAAGAGGGTAAGGGTTTTACCTTTTTAGAGTGTTTTCTTCATTTTATTTCCTCTGGTTAAGAGAGATTGTTTTTGAAGCATATCATACTGGAATAAATTAGTGATGTTATGTTATTATTAAAAGAAAATGAGATGGGTAAGATATGGATTTTCTGTTATTGAAATACTGATAGTTCTCTTTATTTTTTCTCTTCTTATGGTTCCAACAACGGCATATTTTCTAAAATATCAGCGGTTATCCCTTCTGGAAAGCACAGCAAAAAACATTGTTGAGATAGCAAATTTTGCAAGAGAATCCGCAGTAAATGAAAGGAAGGAGTTTTCTGTGATATTTGATGAATATGGTTTTGTTGTGCTGAGAAACAACAGGGAAATAGTGGATAAAAAATACAGATTTCCTGACCATATAAAAATAAAGGATAAATCACTTGGCTTTTCTCCTCTTGTTTTTAATCCAGATGGGACTGCAAGGACAGGGGGATACCTTATATTAGAAGATACTTCAGGAAAGAAAGAGGTACAGATAGTGCTCCATAATCTTACAGGCAGATGTTTTATAGTGAAATAGAAATTTATTCCCTATCTTTTTTACGGGGAGAGATGGCTGGGAGAAACAAATTAATGGAAAAGAAAGGACTGACTTTTATAAGTGTACTGATTGCCTTTTTTATCCTTGCGATAGGGATTATTTATCTTGTCAGGGTGTATCCTGTGATAGATAAACTTTCAGGAAGAAGTAAGGGATATATAACAACCTCACAGATAGCAGATAGATTATTCACTCTTATTGAAGAGGTCTATGGTAGTTCAGATGGACCACCTGTTCCTTCTTTTATAACCGGTGTGGATGAAAAGTTTCCTCTTTACAGTTATTATGTGAGTATAGAAGAAGAAAAGGAATGTCTTTACAGGGTTGAGATAGAGATTACAGGAAAGCATGAGGGTAGAAATGAACGTACATACTTTTCAGGAAGTTTCAGGAGGAGATAGTGGCTTTACACTCCTTGAGATTCTTATAGCAGTAATTATTTTCTGTATTGCCACTTTTTCCTCTGTTATGATTTTTAAAGGGTCCATTGTAAGGTTTGAAAGACAGTCGGGAGAAAAGAAGGTGTTTTCTGAAGCGATAAAGGTCTTTGACTATATGGAAAAATATCTCACCTCTGCAATGTGTAATAATATGGAAGGTAAATTAAGGATTAACTTTGAAGGTGAAAAAGAGTATGTAAAATTTATATCTCCCTTTTCTGAAGGGCCTGATACAGACCTTGCAAAGTTCGGGATATATTTTGATAGAGAAGCCAAGACAGTAAAGGTCTCTGTTATCAGGATAGATAGAAATGACCCTTTCTTTATCTTTCCTTCTGGTTTCCCTGGTGCACAGATTCTCGGAGAAAATATAGGATATTTTCAAATCTCTTACTATGATGGTAAAAACTGGCTTGACCACTGGTATACTGACTGTATGATAGAACCAGAACTGCCACGTATTATAAAAGTTGAGATTAAACCATTTTCTCAGAAAATAGAGGGAAAAAGATATGAAGAAACATTTGAAAAATATATCAGAATCTCTATGCAATAGAAAAGGTGCATCTGTAGTTCTGGTACTTATGATACTTTTACTTCTTTTCATATTCACAGGAATGCTTCTTTTTATTTTTAAGTTCTGGGAGAAGACATCTTACAAGATATTCACAGGTAAGACAGCACAACACCTTGCAAAGATAGGAATAGATAACGCTATCTGGGAACTTGATAATGACAGCAGAGAATATGATGCTTTTACAGATGGATGGAGGGCTTCTTTTGAAGGAGATGAAGTGGACCTTAATGATGATGTTATTCCTGATGCAAAATGGTTTTATACCAAAGACAATACAGGGATTATTACAGGCAGATATGCTGTTTTAGTTGAAGATGAAAGTGGAAAAATTAATATAAATTATGCTGGTGGTGCTGGTTGGCTGCCCACTCACACAGTAAGCGATATAGATATCTTCAGTGAACTTATTGGTAAAAAAAGAACTCAAAACATTATCGCATACAGAAAACAAAGAAAGTATATCATCCCTTCTGATGTGAAACTGGTTGATGGTATAAGTGAGGAGATATACAAAAAAATCAAAAACCATATCACTACATTTTCTTATGACCTGAATGTAAACAGCGAGGGGAAGGAGCGGATAAACATTAACAAGAAATCCGTTGTAATGATTTTTAACAAATTAAAGGAACTTGGATATGAAAATGATGTAGCATCACAGGTTGCCCTTAATATTATTGCTTACAGGGATAAAAGCCGTGTCCCACCACAATATCAGATAGGAAATAAAACCCTTTTAGGAATAAATAAAACCCCTTATTTTAATGAGATAGAAGCAGTGAAGACATGGAGCAGAGAAACCATAGGAAACATCGTTATGCTAAGGGAGAAAGGAGGACAGTTCATAGAGATATTCAATCCCTATTCTGAACCACTGGATATTAGTGGATGGAGGATAAAAGGTGTGATAACTCTCTTTTCTGGGTTCTGGAATGAGGTTTATAATGAGTCAGAGGAGATATTAGATGATATAACAGAAGGAGAAACAAACATAGCACCAGAACGGGTAAAAAGTATAGTAGAAAAGGTGGTGTCTGCTTCCATAGTTATACCGAATGGGACAAAGATACCACCGCGTTCTTACTATACCATAGGTGATTTAATTAGTATCATTATCGTAATCATTCCTGGGGACCCTCCAATTATCTTTCCTCTTTTTGTTCCTATCAGGGAACCTGGTGGCTGTCAGTACTATGAACCCATTCTTGCTGTAAACCCTGGTTCTCTCAGTTTTATTGATGATGTATTAAAGAAGATCCCTCTTTTTGCCAATTTAGGACTGGACTTTACAATGCGTCTTTATGATAGCAAAGACAACCTTATAGAACATACTGAATATATAGTGGATTCTCCTTTTACCACTGTGGGGAAAAATGACCCGAGGATGTCAGGTATCTTTGACTGGGTTGTACAAAAACCAACACCAGGAAAACCCAATATAACATTCCAGCCGTGGATTGGAGGTGAGTTTGGAACAACTGATTGGTTATTGAACTGGCCTACCTCTTTTGTTATTAAAAATGACAGATTTAATTCCATATCAGAACTTTCTTTCATCCATAAAAAAGAACACTGGAAAACACTGGATTTCTGGAAGCATGGTACTGACAGAAAACTCATTGACCACTTTACAGTTGTAGAAAATCCAGAAGAACCAACTTATGGTAGAGTAAATATAAATACCGCTTCAGAACAGGTTTTACAATGCCTGCCACTGGTTGACAATGAAGTAGCAAAAGCAATAATAGATGCCAGACCTTATAAAGATATTTCAGATATTCTCGGTTTGTATGGCGATGGTTCATCTCCACAGGAACTTTTGAGTAGAGCAATGACAAAGTATGGATTTAACTTCTGGGACAATACATGGGACCTTTTCCTGGACGAAGAGAAAGAGAAAGAACTTATATTTTCAAGAATTATAGACCTTATAACTGTAAGAAGTAATGTGTTTAAAATCATAACAGTTGGACAGAAGGTGCAGGATATAAATAATAATGGTAAAATAGAAGAGGAAGAGATTATAGCAGAAAAAAAGATAGTTCTCTGGTATGACAGAAATAAGAAAAGAGTATTATACAGGAGAGAGATACAGTAAAATCATCAACCTTTCATCTTTTTACATGAGAGGAAGGAACAATTGGGGAAATAAAGAGAGAGGCATATGAAGATAAAGATGAACCTTTCAAAGAAGGCAAGAAATATTCTGATTATATCTGGTGCTGTAATTATCTTTTTTGGACTTATATACCTTATATTATTTTTAAAAAACAGAAATGTAGTAGCAGTTGTCAATGGTTATCCGATTACGATAAAAGATATTCTTGTTGAGGTTGAGTCATCCCCCTCTTTATACACGGAGATGCTGGAAACAGACCCTAAAAGTGTTGTGGAAACATATGTAAACCAGATACTTCTTTTCCATGAAGCAAAGAGATACGAGCGGAGATTGAAAAGAAATGTGGATGATATAATGAAAAATTATTACATAAAGGTTCTTACAAAAGAGTATGTGGATAAAGTTCTGACTGAAAGGATAAAAGTTACAGATGAGGAGATAACAGAATATTACAATACACACCTGGAAGAATTTCTTATACCTGAAAAGGTAAGGTTATCTGAAATAGTATTGCCAACACAGGAGAAAGCTGAAAATGTAAGGAGAAGGTTATCTTTAGGGGAATCATTTGAAATGATAGCAGTCAATGAATCCATATCCGCAAGTAGAGAAAAGGCAGGAGACCTCGGGTGGATTGATATAAGGAAACTTGAGCCCGAGATATCAACGCTCATATCAAGAATTACACCGGGAGATATACTTGGAGATATTATAAAAACAGAGTCAGGTTATCACATCATAAAACTTGCAGGAAAGACAGAAAGCAGGATGCTTACACTTGAGGAGGCAAAACCATCTATAAAGGAAATGCTTATCTCTTTCAAGAAAAAAGGAGAGGTTGAAAGATTGATGTCTGAACTTAAAGGAAAAAGCAGGATAAAAATTTATTTAGAAAAGATTGACAGATTGAAATCAAAATGAAGGAGATGCGAATATGAAAAAGATATTTATCTGCGTAATGCTTGTATGTATAACATTTACATTACATTGTGAGAACTCATCTGTGGTTATGGTGGGAAACAAAGTTGTACTTGAAAGCGATGTACGGATAAAGATGAAGGAGGAGAATAAAAATTATGAAGAAGCATTGAGGGATATAGTAATAGAAAAATTGCTTCTCTTTCAGGCAGAAAAAGAAGGGATAGAGGTATCACCTGAAGAACTTACTTTTGAAGTAGAACGGATTAAAAAAAGGTTTCCTGATGAAGCATCCTTTTATAAAGCACTGAACATAGATAACATTCCTTACAGTATATTTGTAAAGACGGTGGAAGAAAAGATAAAGGTGCGAAACCTTGTAAAAAAGAATGTAGTTGATACGATAGAGATAACTTCTTCTGAAATTGCAGATAAGACAAAAGAGTTAAAAGAAAAAGGTAATTATTCCTATTATTTTCGTTTGAAGTGGTTTGACAGTGAGTTATCCGCACAGGACTTTATAAAAAATTTTGATATTACCAAGGAACCGGAGATGGGAGAAGAAATAACTCTTTCAAAGGAAGAGATAGCACCTGATGTCTTATCTGCAATAGAAAATCTTTCAAAGGGAAATCTAAGCAGTCCTGTAAAAGTGGGTAATAAGTACCTTGTAGTTCTACTTAAAGATGTGCAGAAGGAAGAAATCAATTCTTATCAGTTATATCTGAAAGCGAGAGCCATACTTCAGAATATAAAGTTTGAAGAGAAGTTTAATAGTTATCTTAAAGAACTACAATCAAAAATTCCTATATTCTATTGTGATTAATTAAGAAAGGAAAAATATAATGAATGGTTATTTTAAAATAGTACTTTTCGGTCTATTGTTATATGTCAATCTTTCTTATGGTTCTATAAACAATCTCCTTATAGACGGAGGTGAAAAAATTCTCATCTTTGCTCCACATCCTGATGATGAAGTTTTAGGATGTGCAGGAGTGATACAGAAGGCGATAAAAAGTAATGCCAATGTCTATATTGTTTATCTGACCAATGGGGACCATAACCAGATACCCTACAGATTTTACGAGAAAAAACTTGTTTTAAAACCTTCTGCTTACATTGAACTCGGAGAGATAAGAAGAAAAGAGTCAACCAAAGCAACAGGAATGTTAGGAATACCTTCAAAAAATTTAATCTTTCTCGGATATCCTGATTTTGGAACTTTAAAGATATGGGAGAATTACTGGAAAAACAACGAAAAACCTTTTATGAGTTTTTTAACGAGGGCAACGAAAGTTCCTTATAAAGAAAATTATTCCTTTGGTAAACCCTATATAAGTGAAAGTATTCTTGGTGATATAAAACAAATTATTAATGATATACGTCCTTCAAAGATATTTATAACATCCAATTATGATACCAATGTTGACCACAGAGCACTTTATAACTTTGTCAGGGTTGCGCTTTTAGATATGGAAAATAAACCCGATGTATTCATATATCTTGTTCATTTTAAAGGACATCCACAGAAAAATTCACAGGAACTTTTACTACCCGATATCTTTTCCAATTTTTATTTATATAAACTCTCTCTGGAAGATAACGAAATACAAAACAAGATGACTGCCATCCAATGTTTCAAATCACAGGTACCGGATGAGTTTTTTATATCAAAGAAACACTGGATGTTCTCTTTTACGAGAGGCAACGAGATTTTCTATAAAGAGGATGATATATCTTTAGAAAGGGAAATCAAACTGGAAAGCGAAAGAGAAGCAGAATTTGAAAGTTATATAAATAAGTCCTATCCATTTTATATCTTACTAACAAAATCAGGAGAATTCCTTAATATAGAGTTTATACACAGGAAAAGAATTTTAGTCCCAACAGGATATATTTTTTATTTCTTCCCTTATAAGTATGGTATTGAATTTTCTAAAATGCCCAAAAATATAATAAATCTAACAAAAGAAAAGGAAGTTGTTACCTCAGAAGATAATAAATATGTTCAGGAACTTAAGTATGAGCGATTGAAAAATAAAATCTCTTTCAGGATAAAACTTTCAGACTTGAACTATCCTGATTATCTGTTTTTCTCTTCCAGTATAAAAACAGGTGGAATAACCTATGATTTTATACCTTGGGAGGTTATAAAAATTAAATAAACATTATCCCTGAATCCTTATGGAGAAAAAAATCATCGGTATCTCTCTCGGAGACCCAGCAGGGATTGGGCCTGAATTACTTATCAAAGGACTCTCTTCAATCAACAAAATTCCCGGTGCGATACCTCTGGTAATAGGCGATGTTTCTGTGATTGAGAAGAATTTCATTTATGGAATCCCTGCTTCTCTTAATGTTATAAAGACAAAAAATGAGATAATAGATGGCTATCTAAATATCTATGATGAAGGGGTTATAAAAAATAAAAGATTTCCGATAGGCAAGGACTCTCCATTGTGTGGTAGGGCATCCTTCCTTTATGTAGAACGTGCTATTTCTTTGTATAAAAAAAAGATAATAGATGGGCTTGTAACCCTTCCTATATCAAAAAAGGCATGGCATCTCGCTGGTTCCAGATATTCAGGACATACAGAACTTCTTGCAGAACGGTTAAATTGTAAAAGGTATGCTATGGTAATGGTCGCAGGAAATATACGGGTACTTCTTGCAACAACACATATTCCTCTTAAGGAAGTAAGTAAAGAATTATCTGTATCCCTTCTTGTTGACAAAGTCATTACAGGATATGAATTTCTAAAAATGTATGGTATAAAAACTCCTGTCATTGGTATATCTGCACTCAATCCACACGGTGGAGAGGCAGGGATACTTGGAAAGGAAGAGGATGAAATCATAATACCTGCCATAAAGGTATTGAGACAAATGGCGATTGATTGTAAGGGACCTTTACCTGCTGATGTGATATTTAAAAAAGCGGTGGATGGGGAACTGGATATGGTTATTGCAATGTACCATGACCAGGGGATGATACCACTTAAAACATTCTTTTTTGATAAATTAGTCAACTGTACAGCAGGGATTAGTATGGTAAGGACAAGTCCAGGACATGGAACTGCCTTTGATATTGCCTATAAGGGTAAGGCAGACCCCCGGTCTTTTATTGAAGCATATAAACTAGCTATACGTCTGGTTCACCCAAAATACTCTTCCCGATGGGAAGAGACAAACAGAGAAGGGCAGGAGATATAAATGGAATTTCTTACATTAAAAAAATCTCTTGAACTTCTGCGAGCAAAAAACATAAATATAAAGAAGTATTTAGGACAGCACTTCCTCATAGACAAAAACAGCAGAGATAAATTCCTCTCCTTTGCAGAACTTCAACAGGATGATATTGTTGTTGAGATAGGACCCGGGCTGGGAGCACTTACAGATGGATTTATAGACAGAGTAAAAGATGTATATGCGTTTGAGATAGACCCTGATTTTTGTGATATATTAAGGGAGAGGTTTGCAGGATATCCAAATTTCCATCTTATAGAAAAGGACTTTCTTGAAACAGGAAAGGACTGGTGGGAAGCACTTCCAGAGAAAGTAAAAGTAATAGGGAATACTCCTTACTATATCAGTTTGCCTATTGTCTTTAAGATACTGGATGTAAGAGAAAAAATAAAATTATCTCTTCTTACAGTACAGAAAGAGGTTGGAGAACGGCTTACCGCATCTTATGGAAACAAAAATTATAGTGCAATTTCTGTCCTTCTTTCTATTTACTCTGATGCAAAAATATGTTATCTTTTTAAAAAAGATGTTTTCTTTCCTAAACCAGAGGTAAGCTCAGTTGTAGTAAAGATAGAACCACTGGCAAAGCCGGTTATAAAGATAGATAAAGAAAAAGAATTTTATAGTTTTTTACCATTGATATTTAATTTAAGGAGAAAAAAACTACCCAATGTCGTCCAAACAATTTTCAAAGAAGACAAAGAGTTATTTAAGATGTTACTTAAAAAAGAAGGTATATCTCCGGATGTAAGAGTGGAAGATCTTACACCTGAGCAGATATATAAGGTATTCAGGATTATAACCATTATGAAAAAGGAGAGAAAACATGGCTATGTGGATAGGCGTTAATAGAAGGGCAAGGGTATGTTATGGATTTGATGACATCTCCCTGGTTCCGGGAAATATAACTATAAATCCTGATGAGGTAGATATTTCTACAGAGATAGCAGGAATAAAATTAAAAATTCCTGTGCTTGCGGCTGCTATGGATGGTGTCTGTGACCCAAAATTTGCTGTAGCAATAGGAAAGTTAGGAGGGCTTGGGGTGTTAAATCTTATGGGGATATATACGAGATATGAGGACCCATATGAAATTGTTGAAAAAATCATCAGCAGTCCATATGAGGAATCAACAGCACTGATACAGAGTTTTTATAAAGAACCGGTAAAAGAAAAACTTGTGGCTCAGAGAGTAGAAGAGATAAAGAAAAGTGGAGTTATATGCTCTGTGAGTTGTATCCCTCAGTATGCTGAAAGATTTCTCTCTATATGTCAGGAGGCAGGAGTGGATATCTTTGTAGTGCAGTCAACAGTTACTACTGCAAGGCATATAACCTCTTCATATAAAGCACTGGATTTTTATGCTTTATGCAAAACAGCAAAGGTCCCTGTTGTGGCAGGGAACTGTGTTACTTTTGATGTTGCTATTGAACTGATGGAAACAGGTATCTCAGGACTACTTGTTGGAATAGGTCCTGGTGCTGCATGCACAACGAGGGAAGTATTAGGGATAGGAGTACCTCAGGTAACAGCCACAGCGGACTGTGCAAGTGCACGGGATGTATATTACAAAAAAAGAGGTAGATATGTCCCTATTATTACAGATGGTGGTATGGTAACCAGTGGAGATATATGTAAGGCATTTGCTTCAGGAGCAGATGCTGTAATGATTGGTTCTGCCTTTATTAAATCCGTTGAATCACCCGGCAGGGGCTATCACTGGGGGATGGCAACATCTGATGAGAATCTACCGAGAGGCACAAGGATTAAGGTAGGCGTTTCCTGTACGCTTAAAGAGATATTGTTTGGTCCTGCAAAGGTAGATGATGGTTCTCAAAATCTTATGGGTGCACTGAAACTTTCTATGGGTTCTCTCGGAGTAAAGAATATAAAAGAAATGCAAATGGTTGAAATTGCTATAAGTTCATCTTTCAAAACAGAAGGGAAGATATACCAGTCAGTTCTTCGTGCTTCAGCAAATAAAAACAAAAAGCAGTAATTGATAGCTTTGTTATTTTTATCTCAGCCGGTAGATTCAAAAGTGAACCATTGAATATAAACATCTTATCAACAGCAGGAGGTTTCTGTGAAGGAGTTCGTACATCTTCATCTGCATACCGAGTACAGTCTACTTGATGGTATGTGCAGAATAGACCAGGTCACTCAGATTGCTCATAGAGAAGGGATGAAGGCACTTGCTATTACAGACCATGGCACTATGGGGGGTGTACTGAAGTTCTATGAGGATGCACTGAAACATGGAGTAAAACCCATTATAGGAACTGAGATGTATATCGCTCCTGGTAGCAGATTCCAGCAGGAATACAGCAGCAGAAAAGAGTCCTCTTTCCACATCACTATGCTTGCGGAAAATGAAAAGGGTTATCGCAATCTTCTAAAACTTTCCACACTTGCTTTCACTGAGGGTTATTATTATACACAGCGGATAGACAGAGAGATTCTTGCGGAAAATGCAGATGGTATCATTGTTCTAAGTGGCTGTCTTAAAGGAGAAATTCCATCCTTCCTTATAAATGGTGATATAGATAAGGCAATTGAAATGGTAGGTATATATCAGGATATTGTGGGAATGGAAAATTTTTATTTAGAGATTATGGACAACCGGATACCTGAACAGGATAAAGTTAATAGGTTGCTGGTAGATATAGCGAGAAAGACAGGTGCTGGACTCGTTGCAACAAATGACTGTCATTATCTGAGAAAAGAAGATGCATTTACCCATGAAGTATTACTGTGTATCCAGACCCAGTCACATATAGATGATAAGGACCGTCTGCGGTTTCAGACAGATGAGTTTTATTTTAAGACACCTGAAGAGATGTATATCGCTTTTAAAGATATACCCGATGCATTGAAAAACACTGTTGCAATAGGAGAGAGGTGTAACGTTAAAATAGATATCGGTAAATACCACCTTCCTGTATTCCATCCGCCTGAAGGTAAATCCCCAGATATCTATTTAGAAGAGTTGATTATAAAAGGGCTTAAAGAAAAGTTCGGGATAGATTGTGGAAAACGTATTGACAGAAGTATTGCGAGAAATGAGATAGTAGATAGGGCAATCTATGAATTTGAAGTGATAAAAAAGATGGGGTTTTCCAGTTATTTTCTTATTATACAGGACTTTGTCAATTATGCAAGGACAAATGGTATAAGGGTTGGACCAGGCAGGGGCTCTGCCGCAGGCAGTTTAGTCGCATATCTTTTAGGTATTACAGAGATTAACCCTATCCCCTATAACCTTATATTTGAAAGATTTTTAAATCCTGAAAGAATCAGTTTACCGGATGTGGATGTTGATTTCTGTGACAGACGCAGGGATGAGGTAATTACATATATAAGAGAGACATATGGAAAGGACAATGTATCACAGATAGGTACCTATGGAAGGATGGCTGCCCGTGCAGTTGTAAGAGATGTAGGAAGGGCTCTGGGTTTTACATATACAGAGGTTGACCGTTTAGCAAAATTAATATCTCCTGAACCAGGTGCAACCCTCGCAGAAGAAATCGTTCATAACCCTGATATTAAAAAGATTTTAGAGAGTGAAGAGCGTATTAAGAATCTTTTTGATATTGCATTGAAGTTAGAAGGCCTCGCGAGACATTCCTCTACCCATGCTGCAGGACTTGTAATAACAGAGACACCTGTATATGAGTATGCACCCTTATTCCGTGCATCAAAAGGGGAACTTGCAACACAGTATGATATGGAAGGGATAGAAAAGATAGGACTTCTGAAAGTGGACATATTAGGGCTTAAAACACTCGCTGTTATAGAAGATACTCTTAAACTAATAAAAGAAAGAAAAGGTATAGGAATAGAAGAATTTCCATTGGATGATGAGAAAACATATAAACTTCTTTCAAGAGGGGAATCATTAGGTATATTCCAGCTTGAAAGTCAGGGTATGCAGAAACTTCTAAAGGATATAGAACCACAGAGTTTTGAGGACTTAATAGCAATACTTGCTTTATACAGACCAGGTCCTATGAAAAGTGGGATGGTGGATGAGTATATAAAAAGGAAAAAAAATCCATCCTGTATTACATATGACCTTCCTGCTCTGGAACCAATACTTAAAAGCACCTATGGTGTAATTCTTTATCAGGAACAGGTAATGGAAATCGCCCATAAACTCGCAGGTTTTACTATGGGGCAGGCAGATGAACTGAGAAGGTCTATGGGGAAAAAAGATATTGAAGCGATGGAAGAGAAAAGGGACCTATTCATAGAAGGTGCAAAGAAAAATGGCATACCTGAACCACTGGCAAAAAAGATATTTGAGCAGATTGCAAAATTTGCCGGTTATGGGTTCAATAAATCCCACAGTACCGGATATGCGCTGATATCCTATCAGACAGCCTTTCTTAAGGCAAACTATCCCCTTGAGTTTATGACATCTCTTCTTAATAGCGAAATTGGAAACTTTGACAAAACTGCAGAATACATAGAGGAATGTGAAAGGATGAATATATGGATACTACCTCCTGATATATGTGAGAGTGATGAAAAATTTAAGATATTCAGTAATGATATTATATTCGGTCTTTCTGCTATAAAAAATGTGGGAGAAGGCGCAATAAAATCCATAATAGAAACAAGAAAAACAGGTATTTTCAAATCGCTCTTTGATTTCTGTGAAAGGGTTAACTTAAGGGCAGTGAATAAAAAGGTAATAGAAAGTTTGATAAAGGCAGGTGCCTTTGACTATTTAGAGATTCCACGGTCACAACTTTTTGCAATGATAGATGAAGCAATAGAACATGGGTCCAAAATTCAAAAGAAAAAAAGTGAAGGGGATATTAATATCTTTGCTACAGACAGTAAGATACCATTCACTGCTAACAGAACTCTTGTCAGTTCACTTCCTGAATGGACTGAAACACGTTTGCTTTCTTACGAAAAGGAGATGCTGGGGGTTTATCTCACAGGGCATCCACTTAAAAAATATACTTCTATAATTGATGTTTTCTCAAATGTTTCTATATCAGCTCTTGCAAATGTGAAAGATGGTATGTCTGTATGTATAGGAGGGATACTAACTGATATAAAAAGGACCAGCAGTAGAAAGGGAGAAAGGATGGCATTTGGAGAGATAGAGGATACAACAGGCAGGGTAAAGGTTCTTTTCTATCCACGGATATATGACTTACATTCATCATTGATAAGAAAGGGTGGAATGATTTTTATAAAAGGTAAAGTAGAAAAAAGGGAAGGTATAACAGTTATAGCAGATGAGGTAGCCAATCTCAATACTGCAAAAGACAGGTTTATTTCAAGTTTTGAGATAGATATAAACCTACCCCTTCCTGACGAAAAACTGGACCAACTAAAAACACTATTTATAAAAAATAGGGGTAGTTGCCCACTTTACATCAACCTTATAAAAAATGGGAAGAAAAAGGTAAAGATAAAGGCAGGGACATACCCTGTAAATCCTGACATTGACTTTTTAGAAGAACTGAAACTTATATTGGGAGATACATCATTTCACCTTGTAGTGTAGTTTTGGATTATACTATGATAAAACCCATAATAAAAACATTGTGGTGGGAAAAAGAAAGGTTATTCATTATAGACCAGCGGGCTCTTCCTGAAGAAGAAAGGATACTGGAACTAAAAAATATAAAGGATGTCTGGAAAGCCATAAAAAATTTAAGCATCAGGGGGGCTCCTGCTATTGGATGTATTGCTGGTTATGGAATTGCTCTATCTGTATTAAACTTAAGAATAAAAAAAAGGGAAGAGTTTATAAAAAGAATAAAAAAGGATATTGATTTTCTTAAAACATCCAGACCAACTGCCTATAACCTTTTCTTCGCACTTTCAAGGATGGAAAATATATTAGAAGAAAACTTACCTTTGGAAGAAATGAAATACAGGTTAATTGAAGAAGCAGAAAGAATATATCAGGAAGACCTTGAATGTTGTTGTAAGATAGGAATAAATGGTGCCACTCTGATAAAAAACGGTATGAATATACTTACACACTGTAATGCAGGTGCACTTGCCACAAGTGGATATGGAACAGCGCTCGCCGTATTTTTTGTAGCAAAAAACCAGAAGAAAAATTTTCATGTATTTGTAGATGAAACCAGGCCTGTATTACAGGGAGCTCGGCTTACCGCATGGGAATTACAAAAAGCGGGTATTCCATATACACTCATATGTGATAATATGGCTGGGTACTTAATGAAACAGGGAAGGATAGACATAATCATAACAGGTGCTGACAGGATTGCAAAAAATGGAGACACAGCAAATAAAATAGGGACATATTCTTTAGCAGTACTTGCCAGATATCACGGAATTGACTTTTATATAGCAGCCCCTTTTTCAACATTTGACCCAACTATAAAGTATGGGACTGAAATTCCTGTAGAGGAAAGAGACCCTGATGAAGTAAGAAAATTTAATAGAAAAATAATTGCTCCTTCAGATGCACCTGTATATAATCCTGCTTTTGATGTAACTCCGGCAGAACTTATAAAAGGGTTTATTACAGAAAATGGTATAATAAAAAGTCCGGGCGGTTGGCTCAGCGGTTAGAGCGCTTGCTTCACACGCAAGAGGTCGCAGGTTCAATTCCTGCACCGCCCACTTTAACTTTTCATTGAAAACTGAACCGAGATATCCAAAGGGAAGGAAATATACTTCCCCTCATGTATTCCGTGACTACCTCTTTCTAAAATACTCGTTTTTTCTTCTTTTATCTCAAGGGTTGCATATCCTCCTATGAGAAAATTATTGGACTGAATATCTCTTCCACAATATCTATACTATAGGATTGGAAAAATAACACTTGACAAAAAATTCCTGCCTCGTATAATATACATAATTAACAAAAACAACGAAATGTTATGAAAAAATTTGCAGAGCAATTAAAAAGTGCTTTAAAAAAGGATAAACTGGCAGGTGTCCTCTGCCATTCTCTTCTTGAAGGTTTTTTAATATCCTATAAAGACAGAATCATATGCTGTAATAAAAACATTGAAGATATGTTTGATTATACAGAGGATGAACTGGAACAGATACAGATATCCTCTCTTTTTCCTTATGCAAAAGAAGAGATACAAAAGTGTTTTGAAAAGGATGGAGTTCTGCTTACAGGAAAGAAAAAGGATGGTTCATTTGTTGTTGTACGAATGAAGGGAGTTAATATACTCTATAAAGGAAAAAATGTCCATTTTTTTGCAGTTTATGATATAACAGAAGGAGAAAGATATAAACAGGTCCTCAGAGAAAGTGAGGATAGATATAGAGCACTTACAGAATCACTGCTTGATGCAGTCCTTCTTACTGACTTTGATGGCAATATTCTCTATGCAAATCCTTATGCTCTGGAGATGTTTGGTGTTGGGGATATAAAAGATCTTCAGACAAAAACATTTTTTGACCTTATACTTCCCAAGTTTACCGAAAAAGCAAAGGTTGATTTCAACCTTATCTATTCAGGGAAAGGAGGGTTTCTTGTAGAATATGAGGTAAGTGATGTAAAAGGAACTTCCTTCTGGGTAGAAGCAGTAGGGAGCAAAACATACTTTGGTGATAAAACGAGTGTGCTTCTTTGTTTAAGAGACATTACAGAAAGAAAACTTGCAGAAGAAAGTTTAAAAAAGATGCAGGGCAGGATGAAAAAATTACTTGAAGATACAGTAAGTGCACTATCAAGAACCATAGCAGAGAAAGACCCATATACATCAGAGCATCAAAGGAGGGTATCAAAACTTGCCTGTGCAATAGCAAAGAAGATGGGTTCTTCTTCTGACTTTATTGATGGTTTAAGAATTGCTTCCATACTGCACGATATAGGTAAGATATATGTTCCTGGAGAAATCCTTTCTGCTCCGAGAGACCTTACAGATATTGAGATGGCTCTTGTTCAACTTCATCCTGTTAAGGGATACTATATACTTGAAGATATTGATTTTCCCTGGCCTGTAGCAAAGATTATATTACAGCACCATGAAAGGATGGATGGGTCAGGATACCCTGATGGGTTAGACGATGACAATATACTTCTTGAAGCGAGAATTTTAGCAGTAGCAGATGTGGTTGAAGCAATGAGTTCCCACAGGCCTTACAGAAGTTCATTAGGCATAGAAAACGCCCTCCAGGAGATAGAATCAAAAAAAGGGTTATGTTACGATGAAAAAGTAGTTGATACCTGTAAGGAACTCTTCCAAACTGACTTCCATCTATAGAAGACATACTCTTTCTAAAAAACGCAGGGGACGATACCTTCCCCTGCATCCCCTTCACCGTTGTGGTTCTCCATAAGAAAAAATGCCGAAGTGGGGAGTCGAACCCCAACGGTGTTGCCACCACCAGGTCCTGAACCTGGCGCGTCTGCCAATTCCGCCACTTCGGCATAAAAATTTAGATATTAAAGGATCTTAAGATTTAATCATTTATCTACATTGGATGGAACAAAAACACCTTTCTTTTTCAGAAGTGCCTTCACTGTTGGAGATGGTTTTGCCCCTACACTGAACCAGTATTGTAATCTATCCTCTTTCACTTCTAAAGAAAGATTTTTCGGGAGTGGGTCGTAATGTCCAAGTATTTCAAGAACATCACCTTTTCCATCTTTCTCTTTACTTATTGCCACTATTCTGAAAAATGGTCTGTTTCTCTTACCTGTTCTTATAAGCCGTACTGTCGCTGCCATATATCCTTCTCCTTTATTTTACGGGTTCTATCTTTCCGGACTCAAGAGACCTGTGGACGGCTACTGCAATTTTAGTAACCTCCATACCGTCCTCTCCAAGACCTGTAACACCGCCCTCCAGTAACTCAAGAGACCCACCTTTTGAAAGGTATTCTAAATTATACACAAAATCAGCAATACTTTCAATCCCATAACCTGAATATCTTATTTTTCCTATCCTTCTATCAGGGGTTTCACTTATGAATACAGGATTGTATGTCGCTACTCCTGTTCCTTCGTAAGATACCCTTGTTCCTCTATCCTGACTGTCGCACTCTACAATTCCTTTTTCTCCAACAAGACGGAATCCCTGGTTTACAATGGACTCAAAGTCATCAGGAAGAATCCAAGATAGGTCAAATGTCACAACAGTACCATTTTCAAACTCAACCATAGCAGAAATGGAATCATAAGTATCTATTCCCAATGACTTCAGTTTTAACTTTCTCCCTTTCGCATATACACTCTTACCATTGCTACCTATAATCCATCTTATAAGGTCAAACATATGTACCCCTAAAAACCATACAGGTGAACTTTTTGGTGCCCAGTGAGGAAACCAATCACGAGGTACTACAATCTTATCTTCCATATGTGAATAACCGTACTCAATCTTCCCCAATAATCCCTGCTGGACATCACCTCTTACCTTTATATGAAAAGGGTCAAACCTTTTATGGAAATCCACCTGAAGAAGTACATTATTTCTCCTGCAAACATCTATCATCTCTAAACACCCCTCCACAGTAACATCCATCGGCTTTTCAACAAATATATGTTTTCCTTTATTTGCTGCATATATCACCGGCTCTTTATGGAATGGGTCAGGTGTTGCTATTGCCACACCATTAACCTCTTCTCTGTCTATCATCTCTTTGTAGTCCTTATATCCTTTTACATTATATCTTTTACACTGACTTTCAAGGATGGATTCATTTATATCACATATCGCTACAAGTTTACATCTCCCTTCTGTTTCAAGTTGTGAAAAGGTGTTAAGAAGGTTTGTTCCAAACTTACCCACACCTATTACCGCTATTCTTATCATTTTCTTATTCCTCCTCTCTAAAATAATACCTCTTTTCCTGTTTCTCCACTTATATATATCCCTTCAAGCATCTTTATCACCTCAAGGGACTCCTCTGGCTTCACAGGTACTTCCTTATCCTTCTTTACACAATCAAGAAATACCCTTATCTGCTCATGGTGTGGTGCAACATCAGGCAATGCATCAAACCTCAAATCTATGTCCTGAAGCACTCCTTTTCTCTCTGTGGTAAGTTTTCCATCAGGCCAGCGCATCCCTGCCTCTGTACCAAAAAGTGTTGTGGAAAAATCCTCCTTCTTCTCCATATTAGCAAGAAAACTGCAGGTAAGGGATATCGCCCTACCATCGGTAAATCTTATAAACCCTCCTGCAAAGTCCTCTACATCATAAGCACTCCTGTCCCATTCTCCCATCAGTCCCCTTATATCCTTCCGCTTCGCCATCTTTATGTAACTGACCCCTTTAACTGAATGAACCTTCGGACACCCCATAAACCAGTAGGTAAGGTCAAGTATATGTACCCCTATATCAAACATCGGTCCCCCTCCTGCCAACCTCTTCTCTATAAATGTAGGACTGGGAGGAACCCCTCTCCTCCTTAATGCATAAGCAATCGCATAGTATATCTCTCCAAAAACACCTTCTTCTATCATCTTCTTTACTGCTACACTGTCCTTTCTAAATCTCTGATGTTGTGCTGCCATAAGTTTCCTGTTATTTCTTTTCGCCTCCTTTATCATACCCTCTACCTCTTTCCCACTTATTGCCAGCGGCTTCTCACATATCACATGTTTACCTGCCTTAAGTGAGTCAACTGTCGCTGGAAAATGTACAGTATTGGGCGCACAGATATCTACAATATCTATCTCTTCTATCTCTAAAAGTTTTTTGTACTCATCAAATACCAAAGGGATACCGTCCTCCTTCGCTGCTTTCTTTGCTCCATCAGATGGGTCTGCTATAGCAACTACTTCTACATCACTCAAACTTTTCCATCCGGCTAAATGTCCATATCTCGCAATACCTCCAAACCCAATAAATCCTACTTTATACTTTTTATTTTTCATTCCAGTGCTCTCCTTATTCTTTCCTATTTATATCTCTATAGCGTGAATTTAAAGGAAAATCTCACATCAACGGCAATTGTTCCTTTACCCTTCTCAAGTACCATCAACGGGTTAATATCCATCTCTTCTATTTCAGGAAAATCCATACACAACTGAGAGACCCTGAGTAATACATCCTTTACTGAATTTATATCTCTCTCAGGTATATTTCTGAACCCCTTTAGCATCTTAGCTGTCTTTATCTCCTCTATCATCTCTTGCACATCAACATCCGTAACAGGTATCACTCTGAATGCCACATCTTTCAACAGTTCAACATATATTCCTCCAAGTCCAAACATTAAAAGATGCCCAAACTGTGGGTCTCTGTTAACTCCTACAATTACTTCGGTTCCACCCGATATAAGTGGTTGAATCTGTACCCCTTCTATAATGGCATCCTTTTTATACCTTCTGGCTGCCTCAACTATTTCCTTAAATGCTATCTCTATCCCCTTCACCGAGTCAATCCCTATCCTTACCCCACCTGCTTCTGTCTTATGGAGTATATCAGGAGAAACAAGTTTCATAACAACAGGTCCACCTATCTTTTTAAAGTATTCCTTACAGTCAGAAATGTTTTTTGCTACAAATGACTCCACTACCTTTATTCCATAACAGGACAGTATCTCCCTACCTTCTATATCTCCTGCTGTATTTCTTTCTGTATTTTTGATATTTAGTACTATTTTTTTGGTGCTATCTCTGTTTATTTTGAATCCCGGTATATCTCCCTTCTTTTTCTCTTTCCATTCTTTGTAGTTTACCATTGCTCTAATTGATGAAACAGCACGTTCAGGAAATGGATAGTTAGGAAGCCCTTTTCTTGTAAGGATTTTCACCCCTTCCTCTATTCTTTTGCCTCCCATAAATGAAGTTACAACCGGTTTTCTATATCTGTTTACTACCTCTACTATTTTTTCTGCACTTTCAGGTATCTGAGTAATAACCTGTGGTGTAAGTATAGCAATGATAGAATCAACATTCTCTTCAGAGAGCACAACCTCCATTGCCTTTCCATATGTGTCAGCGAGGGCATCACCTAATATATCCACAGGATTATTCACATTAGCAGAAGGGGATAAGACCTGTTTTAATAACGCCCTGCCTTTTTCTGATATCACTGCGGGGGAAAGAGATTCTGCTTCTATTGCATCTGTTGCCATAACAGCAGGACCACCTGCATTGGTTACTATCGCAACCCTTTTCCCTTTTGGTATCGGTTGAGAGGAAAAAGCCATTGCATAATCAAAAAGTTCCTGAACAGAGTTTGCTCTTATCACACCACACTGTTTCAGTGCAGCATTATACGCATTGTCAGAACCGGCTAAACTTCCTGTATGGGAAGAGACAGCTTTACTTCCAGCAACACTTCTTCCTGCCTTTACCATAATAATGGGTTTCTTCATTGAAACCTTACTTGCAATCTCTATAAACTTCTTACCGTCTTTCAACCCTTCTAAATAAAGAAGTATAACACTTGTATCCGGGTCATCTCCAAATTCCTTAATGAGGTCTGTCTCTGAAACATCTGCCATATTACCAAAACTTACAAATTTAGAAAGACCTATTTCTTCCTTTGCTGCCCAGTCAAGAATGGCAGTTCCTAATGCACCTGATTGTGTTATAAAAGATATTTTCCCCTTGGGTGGCATCTCAAAAGCAAAAGAGGCATTAAGATTATTTATAGCATCAATAACTCCTAAACAGTTAGGTCCTATCATTCTCATATTATATTTTTTTACTATCTCTTTCAGTAGTTCCTCTCTCTGTCTTCCTTCTTCTCCTGCCTCCTTAAAACCCGCACTTATAACAATAAGTCCTTTAACACCTTTCCTGCCACATTCTTCTGCTACAGCAGGAACAAACTTTGCAGGAATAACTATGATTGCAAGTTCTGGTGGGATGGGAACTTCAGAAATGTTTTTGTATGCCTTCAGATTAAGGATATCTTCTTCAGCAGATGGATTTACAGGGTAGATACTGCCTTTATAACCACCATCTAAAACATTTTTAAGGATTTTAAATCCAAGTTTATCAGGGTGCTTTGAAGCCCCTATAACAGCGACACTTTCAGGTGTGAAAAACTGTTTCAACATAAAAACTCCTTTTCTCAAATTAAATTGTCAAAAAACAGAATTATGGATAGAAGATGAGATAAGATATTATAAATTTACAGAAAAGTCAAGAAATCATACAGAGAGGAAAAAGATGCGGTCTTGATTTAAGAACAATGTATGATATACTCTTTTGTGAAAATTCCTTTTTTAAAAAAATTTCTCTATTGTGAGGATAATAACGGATGAAAACTAAGATAGTGGTTGATTCGGCACACCATGTAAATTATACGAGGGTCTATAAATCCATCCTCAAGGCGCTGGAACACTTCGGGATATACTATGAATTGATTGACCTTTCAAGAAGTAGAATTGCTTCTGATGAACTGGAAACCACACACCTTCTTATCCTTGCACAGGAAGGTATAAGCAAGTCATTAAGCGCAGATGAAACTACCAGTATCCTTAAGATGGTCTCGCGGGGTATGGGACTTATTGTCTTAGATGGATATCTTGAGTGGTATCCTTTATCTTTTCTGAACCTCCTTAATATTGATAGGATTTCTGCGAAAAAAACTTCCATTTTAAAGATATTGCCTGAAACAACACTTGCTAACAGTATTCTGCAGAAAGAGGTTCTCCTTAAAAGTCCTGTGTTGTCTTACTCTGTGGCAGCATCTGAAGGATGGTTTCCTTTTTTACTTGATGAGAGAGATAACATATCAGGTATTTACAGACGTTTGGGGAAGGGTAAAATTGTATTTTTCCTCCTTTCTGCATCTCTATGGCAGGATGAATACCTTGGGTTTACAGAAGGTCTGGATGGTATTTTTAAAAATATCCTCATATGGTCTGCCAAAAAACCATATATTACGAAAATGATGCCTCCTTTTGTTACAGCGAGAATAGATGATGTTTCCTTTTCAGGCAGTCCTGTAGCAAAATATAGAGAAACGGTCTCAAATCTTATCTGGCTTGATGTACTTAACAAATATGGGTTTGTCCCCAATGCAGGACTTTTTATTGATGATATACAGAAAGAGGATATAAGAGGGATTCGTATAAAACATCATGATGGACTTGCAGAGTTCTCTCCACATGCCTTTTCAGACCCTAAAAATATAAATGAATTTCCAATATATATGAAACATAGTGGAGACGAATTCTCTATTGAAGAATTAAACCATAACTTTGAAAGAGTGGATAAAAAATTCTCTGAATGGAATATCCATCCTTCTCTTACAGTCAATGCCCACTTTGGAGAGATTGGACTTAAAGCACTACCATTTCTAAAAGAGAGAGGAGAACGATACCTTATGAATCCCATAAGAATAGGTAAGGTATGGGATGATACCTCTGCACACCATTGGGATGTTGCCCCCTATGGCAAACCTGCCTTTTCATTAGGAAGTATTCCAGAGGATAGTTCTTTTTTTAATGTTGTATCACACCCAGGAAATATGAGTTCTTCTGTCCCTGATTTTGACTTCTTATGTGGATGTACAAGTTTCTGGAATGAACACCCTGATGCAGATATTCAAAAAGCGATACAAAGAGGTATCTTCCATATCTTAAGGGGACTGGAAAACGGGTTTTTTGGTTGCCTTATGACACATGAGGAAAGAATTGGACATCTCACACCGGGACAGTGGGAAGATATTGTAAAAGGAGTATCTGAAGGAATAAAAAAGGTTCCCCATATACTCAAAAGTTATGATTACATAAGCAGATATGCAGAAAGCAGAATACTTTACAGGATAGAGAATGCAGAGTGTAAAGATGGTATTTCAATACATCTTAAAGGAAGAAACACAATGCCACAGTATCTATATCTCTTCACTGATGAAGGTGAGAGAGTTATTGAAAGATTTCTGGAGGTTCCTGAATTTGAAAACTCTGTATTACTTCAGTTCTCATTTTAGGAAAAATTTTGATTTTACAGAGTAAAAAGGTAAAATAAAAAATATGGCAAGAAAAGCAAAAGTAGAAAGGAAGACAAAGGAAACAGATATATTGGTTGAGATAGTTATTGATGGAAAAGGTAAAAGTGATATATCTACAGGGGTGGGCTTCCTTGACCATATGCTTACACTATTTTCAAGGTTTTCCAGTATAGATATGCAAATTAAAGCAAAAGGAGATGTTCAGGTAGATACACACCATACAGTTGAAGATGTTGGGATATGCCTGGGGGAAGCAATAAAAGAAGCATTAGGAGATAGAAAAGGTATAAAAAGGTTCGGGTTTGCTTCAACTCCTATGGATGAGGTTTTAGTTAATACATCTATTGATATATCAGGAAGACCTCTTCTTGTTTTTAATGTCCCTTATGTAAAAGGAAGAGAAGGAAGTTTTGAGACAGAGGATACAAAAGAGTTCCTGAAGGGATTTACCACGCATAGTGGAATAACACTGCATATCAACCTTATATATGGGGATAACCTGCACCATATTAATGAGGCAATATTTAAGTCCCTCGGACTTGCATTAAAAGACGCTATTAAAAAAGAAGGAACTTCTATCCCTTCCACAAAGGGACGTCTTGACTGATGAAGGAATTACTCAAGAAATTTCTTGAATATCTGGAGTACCAGAAAAATTATTCCTCCCATACGCTAAAAGCATACAGAGTAGATATATTGCAGTTTATTAACTTTTTAAGGAAGAAAAAAAAGTCGTTTAAAGATGTTGAATACAGAGATTTCCTTGATTTTCTTTCCTCTTTAAAGACAGAAGCCAGATATACAGAAAAGAGTATTTCCAGAAAGGTGGCAAGTATAAAAGCACTTTTTAAATTTCTTTCAACAAGAAAGTTCATAAAAAATAATCCTGCAATTCTACTCTATACACCCAAGGTCCCTGAAAGACTTCCTTCATTTCTTTCAGAAGAAGAAGTAATAAAAATACTTGAAACTCCTAAAGGAAAAGGATGGCAGATATTAAGAGACAGGGCAATACTTGAACTTTTATACTCAACAGGTATACGGGTGGGGGA
>JAOAIL010000015.1 GCA_026414725.1 bacterium | reverse complement strand
CCTCTGGATGTCCGGAAGATATAAAATTCAAAATATTCAAATAAATATTATCTATGTACCCTATCTGTAAGTTCGCTTGACAAGAATTTTTTTTGTGGTATAATAGGGTTATAACTAGAAAAAGAATGGAAAAGATGAAGATGTTAAAAGAGCCTGCATACATAAGGATTAAACAGGAACTTAAAAGGGGTATTCTTTCAGGAGCGGTGAAGAGTTTTTCTGAGCGAGAGATTATATATAGATACAATGTTTCAAATACTACTGCAAGGCGTGTGTTAAATGAACTTGAAGAGGAAGGATTACTGGAAAGAAAGGTAGGTTATGGCAGTATAGTAAAAACTCCTGGTAAATCATTAAACAAAGAGGTAGGGATAGTTTTCTTTAATATATATGACTGGCGAGAGCCATTTATATCCAGGATAGTCAGTGGTATAGAAGAAGAGGCAAGAAATGATAACTACCATCTCCATCTTTATACTACAAGAGAAAAACCAATACTATCCAATAAGAACTCAACACTTTATCATATTGTTTCCAAGAGAAAGATAGACGGGCTTATTATTCTTTCTCCACTTCCATCTTCAGATATAAGATTTTTTATTGAAGAGAGGATACCAGTTGTTTCTGTATATAATGTTTATTCGGATAAAGAGGTTGCCTGTATCAGTTTTGATTTTAATTCTACGATAAAGGACGTATGCGAGATATTATATGGTTTGGAAAAGAAAAAGATAGTGGTTGCAGTTGGGGGTGAAGGTAGATTGGGTATAAAGAGAAGCAGGGAGTATGTGATAGACGGGTATAAAGAGTTTGTTGAAGGTAAAGGTGTAGTATATGAGGGTGGGTTCATAAAGGAGAATGTTATCACTCAGGCAGATGGTTATGAGTTGATGAGGGAGTATTATGAGTTATCAGAGGGTATAAGGCCAGATGCGCTGATATTTGTTTCTGTGATGGCAGGGGAAGGGGCAATGAGGTTTATGAAAGAGACAAAGACAGACGGGTGGAAACCTACAGTTATTCCGTTTGTTGCCATGCATATTTCATATCCTCTTTATATTTATCTACCTTATGAAAGGTTAGGTAAGGTTGCTTTTGAATTGTTGAAGAAGCAGATATTTGAAAAAAAGAGAGAGAAGATATTTTTACCTGTGGAAGTGGTTTACAAGAGAAGTAATGTCCCTGTGTTATCAGAGCCAGGTGGCTCTGTTTAGAATAGATAACAGAAAATGGAGGTGTAAGATGAAAAGATGGAAAAATGCAGTAAGGGTGAAAGGGTTCACCCTGATAGAATTGCTGGTAGTGGTAGCAATAATTGCAAACCTCGCTGCAATTTTGCTACCAGCACTCTCTCAGGCGAGGGCAAAGGCAAGACAGGCAAAGTGTATAAGCAACCTGAAACAGATAGGAGTGGCGTTTTTGTTATATGTGCAGGACCATGAGGGAAAACCATTCACATATTATTATAACAGTCATCCAGGTGCAGCAGCATGTACCTGGTATGATAACAATTTTGCATTTGCAAAACAATACCTGAATGGTAATAACTGGCAGAAACCAGGGAATATACTTGACTGTCCAACTTCTGATAAATTATATAACCCTTATATGAACTACGGCTATACTGACTGGCTTGGCTGGTACATTACCTATGCGGGTAAGAGTAACTGGTACTGGCAGAGTTATATAGAGAGGAGTGGTAAGGCATCAAAACTTGTGGTTTTCAGCGATTGTTTCAGGTACCATGTATCTATTTATGACTGGAATAATAATACTCAGTATCCTAACCCTAGTGGAGTAAACTGGTGCCATAATGGTGGAGCGAACTTCCTTTTCTGGGATGGACATGTGAAGTGGGAGCCCAGAAATGCAATGTCCGCTAAATGTTTCAGGGTTGAAAGAATCTCCGGTGATACTATGGATGAGTATTATTAATTATAGAAGATGCGATATATATATAAAAAGGAGAAATGGTAATGAAAAGAAGAAGGTGTTATCTTTATAAAATATCTCTTGCTGTTTTGGCATTATTCTTTATAAATATAACTGGTCTGATGGCTTCTGTATTTGACATCCCTGAACTTTATTCACGGGACCCTGGAACCTATCGCCCAGGAGTATTTGGACAGGGACTGGCACTCATAATTGAAGCAGATGGTCCATTATACCCTGTGGTCTTTGCGAATAGAGAGGTAAAAAAGTGTACGCTTTCTATAAGATTTAGACCTCTAAGGCAGTTATGGATGTATGAGTGGCAGAATTTCCTTATTCTTAGCGATGGTAAAAACTCGGTAAACTTTCTCATTCATGCAGGGTCTCCTGTAAGTGAAAAACCTCCCAGGTACATACAGGTAAGTGTTAAAAAAGAGAACCAAAGCCCCAGTACCTGCTTTTCAAAACAGATGGATAAAAATGCTCATGAAAAGTTTCATCACCTTGTATATACCTGGAACAATGAAAAGGGACAGATTTATCTTGATGGTGAGATTGTTGCAACAATCACTGATACAAAAATTCTCCCTGGTAACCTAGATGGCAGAAATACAACAGTCAGGATTACTGCACCAAACGGTATTATTTTAGATGAACTTGTCGTCCTTGAAGAAGGACCTGATAGTGCTGATGTAAAGACCCTCGTAGCAGGTAGCAATGCGTGGCAACCAACCAATTCAACACGCCTTTATGTCCCTTTTGATGGTAATCTTACAGGCAAGACAGCAATAACTAATTATGGTGATAATATCTCCTTTTTTGCTCGTCCTGGCAGACCGGAGGCAATATTTCTGGCACAGGAGAAAATTGAAATACCTTTTTATATCATCAACCATACAGATAAAGATGCTCAATTAACTCTGGAAGGTACAGTGAACAATTTAAAGCGAAAAAGTGTGCTGGAGAAAAAATATCCTGTAAGTGTACCTGCTGGAGGTATCTCAACAGTCATGTTTGATATGAATTCCATCAAAGAGAAGGGTCTTTTCTGGGGTACTTTCAAACTTAAAGAATCTACAGGTAAAATTTTACATGAACAATATATTAAATTCGCTGCTACGCTCGGTATAGACCCTGCAAAGATACCTCCTGAAAACACTCCCAATGGCCTGGTCGTATCTCAGGGATTCAACCCTGCACCTTATGAGAAATGGATGCGATTTGAACTATTCAGCCCTTGGAGGAACCTTGAATACGAACCAGGAAAATGGGACTTTGAAGTTCTGGATATTCTCATTGATTCTGCCATCCGTAATGGAAGGGAACCAACACTTATGCTGGTGGGTCCCCCTGACTGGCAGGTAAAGAGATTCCCCGTTGATAAGTATCCTGACTACAATAAGAGAACATGGGCATGTCCGGAGGACATTAGTGCTTATAAAGATTATGTGAGAAGGTTGGGTGAAAGATACAAGGGTAAAGTTTATCATTATGAGGTATGGAATGAACCATACTGGAATGACCCTGCAGGCGGGTATTTTTATGGTCCATCACAGCAATATGCGGAACTTGTAAGAGCATCCTATGAAACATTGAAAAAGGTAGACCCTTCCATACAAATATGTTCAGGGATGGGAGGAAGCCAGAAATGGCAGCAGGATGTGGCAAAAGATACTGCCGGCTATGCAGATTATTACGGTATGCATCTTTATCCTTTTGCAGAACTACAGACAGCATGGAAATATTCAAGAATAATTGATGAAAACCTTATCCTGCAGACGATGGAAATACTCAAACAGGCAGGTGCAAGTACATCGCTTGCCAATACCGAAATAAGCGATTCAACACTGATGCAATTTGGCGTTGATGAGCAAGGTTATCCAATGACTGCAGAAGAGTTTGATGCATCAGGCAAGTGGGAGACGGTAATTCCTTTAATGAAGGAATATGGAAGACCTACTTTTCATGACTATTTCACCTCTGCTGCAGCTTTAATCAGAGCGAGGGTATTGAGTGACGCTGTAGGATGTAAATACTTTCTCTGGTGGAGTAACCAGGGTGGAGCATTTGGCAGTTTAAAATATGCCGCTTATATCCCAACATTAGACACAGTGGCTTATACAAACATAATAGGTATTTTAAGTGGATACAGGTTTGTAAAAAGGATAGATCTGGGAGCAAATTATCTGTTTGCATATCTTTACTATAACAACATAAAAAACGACTATGTTGTTGTGGCATGGACATACAAGAACCCGGAAACAGTTTATATGGAAGCAGGCAGTGGACATAATATAGAGGTAATAGATATTTACGGTAATCCAGTCGCTGCACAGAAAACAGGTCCTTTACTGTCTCTTCCTCTCTCTTTTACACCTGTTTATGTACGTGGTTTTTCTTCCGTTCCAGCTGGCAGCAGACCTATCATGCGGACACTGGTAGACCCTGCTTTTGTATATCCAGGACAGCCATGCAGAGTTAAGGTAGAGATGTACAATTCTCTGGAAGAAGTTCTCAGTGGCACACTTAATATAGAGGTACCGGAAGGTTTCCAAACACCCTCTGCTATAACACTTTCTCTGCAGTCCAGAGAAACCAGTGAATATACTTTTGAGATTTCAGTACCTTCCGGATTGCTTGGCACAAAACAGATAAATGTCATCTTTTTGCCGGCAACAGGTGCTATAAACAGGTTATCGCAAAAAACACAAATTAACATAAAACAATATACAACCGCGGCCAGAATTAAGTCAGGATATAAAGCGGATGGAGATTTAAGTGAATGGGAAGATACCAAAAATTTCCCCGTAAAGATAAATTCACCTGAGCAGGTGGTAATAGGAGTACCTTATACAGAGGTATTACGCGATGAAAAAATAGTAAGTGACTGGAAAGGAAGTGAGGACCTTTCTGGTATGGCTGTTGTTTACTACGATGAGAAAAATCTATATGTAAAAGTCAGGGTATATGACAATGAGGTACATAACCCGGTAGCATGGAAATATCCACCACGGGCGTATGATGGGGACTGTGTGGAGATATGGATTGATGCACGTCCTGCCGAGCAACAGGGAAAGAAAGATTATACTGAAAATGTGTACCACCTTATGATAGTACCTGTTCTTGATGATTATCCTGCGCCAATGTTTCACATCTCTTCTCCAGCGGGCGGGAAACTTGCAGGAGTAGTGGTTAATTCAAAGAGGTTAAAAGATGGCTATACCGTATCTATCACACTTCCCTTTTCCAACTTCCCCTCGCTAAAACCCACACCAGGCACAACATTCGGTTTTGATATTGGCATAAATGATGCAGATAAAGATAACAGTTATCGTAAAGTGCAGATGCTGTGGGCAGGTGGTGTAGATAATTCTAAAGACGCTTCACTTTTTGGTAAACTTATACTTGGGGAATAACAAAATGTATATTGAAAACAGGGTATTTTCTGCGGTGATGGCGGGATTGATTTTATTATCTTTGGCTACTAATTCCTGCACCGACACAATATTTCTGGCTAACTTTGATGGGACTTATGATGCAGTATTTGCAAAAGGAGACAGAACCTTCCGCATGGCTGATGATATGGAGGAAGGCAGCGTAAAACTTGTTGAGGGTAAGTACGGCGGAGGATTATTCGTTGGCAGAAATGTTCCTGCACTTGCTATAAGCTATGCGACAAAAGAGAACTTTAAGTTTGAAAAAGGAACCCTTGAGTTCTGGTTTAGACCTGAATGGACTATGGCTGACACAGAGGATATTATGGGACCCAATCTGTTTAAATATATTACCTTTTTTTCAACCTCTGGTGACCCTACCCGCTTCTGTCTCTACAAAAATCAGTATAACTGGTTGATATGGGACTACCGGCTGGATTACCAGACAAAGGGAAAAGTCATAACGCAATATTCTTCCCAGTCTGATGTAATAAAGCCTGGAAAATGGACACACATGGCGGTATCCTGGGATACAGGAGAAGCACGTCTCTTTATTGATGGAAATCTTGTGTCAATATCAGACATATGGGACATTCCTGGCATGCTTGGAGACAGGATGGCACTCGGTAGCCCGGGCTATGGAAAGGGTCTGGGAGCAGACGGTACATTTGACGATTTCAGGATATCTGACCATCAGAGGTATATCAGCAGCTTTATACCACCAGATACTCCTCTTAAAGTGGATGTATTATCTTCTGTTCCTACAGTCCCCTCCCCTTCCCAGGAAGAAAAGGATAACTGGCAGAAAAAGAGGACAATGTTTTTTGTCGACTTTAGATATGGATTGGTGGCAAATTTCTCTTTGGGAAATGGTCTGGGAGGAAGCAACTCTATATTAAAGATAGAGGAGAAAGATGGCAGACAAGCAGTGAGATTAAACCGCAGAGCACAGATAGGTGATACATTGTGGTTCCCTACTTATGGAAATATTAATGTAAATATGTCCACAGTTGATATAGATATATGTTTTTCAGACCCTTTACAGTTACCAGCGGTGATATTTGATACAAGCAAGGTTGTTTGTAATCCCTTTTCTCCTCAGGACCAACATGCTCGCAGTGGCACCCGATTGATTCTTGACCCAAGTAGCCGAATGGTATTTGAATGCATCGAAGGGGGTAAGTTATTGTCCTATGTAATGTCATGCCCTCTAACGGTGGAAGCAGGTAGATGGCACCGATTCTCTGTCTCATGGGGTGGTGGTGTAAGATTATATTTTGACGGAAAGAAGGTTGCAGAGGAAAATTCTTTTCCCCTTCCTTCCACAACGGATAAGTATTTCTTTGTCGGTTCAGACAGCCAGGGTATAAATACCATAGATGGATGGATAGGCAGGATTGAAATCACTCTGTGGAATACTTTATCAGAATGCCCAAGCGCACGATGATTCATCCTTTTTAAAAACCTCTCTCTTAAACATATCTCATTATTAAAACAAGGATACAGAAATAATTATTTCCGAAACTAGTGTACTTGATAAAAACTTTATTGTGTTATAATAACTGCTGTTGAAGAGGAATAAAATGCTGAATTCTAAAAAGGTAAAAGAGGTAGGAAAAAAGTTAGGGGTTGACCTTATAGGTATTGCGGATATCAACAGGTTTGAAGGAGCACCAAAACAGATGGACCCGAGATATATCAACCCTGACGCAAAGGCACTGATAGTTATTGGTTTAAGGATTCCGAGAGGTTCATTAAGAGGGATTGAAGAAGGAACATACTTTCTCTCATACTCATCACAGGGGTATGGAAGTATCAATATGATTTATAACCCTTTTATTCTTTATCACCTGACAAGATTTATAGAGGATAATGGATATGAAGCAACACCCATACCAAATGACTACTATGACTGGACTGCAGTAAGATATCATACGGGTGAATTAAAAGAAAACTGGTCTTGTCCTGTATCACCTGAAAAGCCAGCACCTGATATTTTTATACATTTCCGGATTGCTGCATATCTTGCAGGACTCGGTGAGATTGGATACAGTAAACTTCTCTTAACACCTGAATTTGGACCCCGACAACGGTTTGCCTGTATATTAACAGATGCCCCTTTAGAACCAGACCCCATATATGAAGGACCTAAAATTTGTGACAGGTGTATGCTCTGTGCAAAGGAATGTTCAGCAGGTGCAATAAGTACAAAAGAGACAGTTAAAGTAAAAATTGCAGACAGAGAACTGGAATGGGGAAAACTTGATATAGAGGCATGTTCTAAAGGATTTCAGGGAATGGAACCTTACAAGAAGTACAATCCATTTATCGGAGAGCCATCCCAGGTAATATTATACTCAAGAGCGCTGGAGGGCGCGCGTGGATGTATAAGAGCATGTATGATACATCTGGAAAAAGAATCAAAATTGAAGAATAAGTTCAAGCATCAATTCAGAAGAAGAAAGCCCTGGTATATGGAATGGGAAAAATAAAATTCTCTGTTGGCTATCAATTAAGAGATGAAGATGTCTTTTCTAATATCGTTGAAAAATATAAAAGCCGTATAGAAGAAGTTTATTTCCCATGGCTCAATCTTCCAACTGGAAGAGCACCAGTTGCAAACAAATCTGGGTATATTAACTGGAATGCTCAGGAACAGTTAGAGTATGAACTTAAAAAAATTAAAAAGTCAGGTATAAAACTCAATCTTCTTCTAAATGCCTCCTGCTGGGGTGCTGATGCCCTTTCTGTAAGTTGTGTAAACGAAGTTATATCAATCATTGAACACCTACAGGAAGAAATCGGTATTGATTCTATAACCTCTTTTTCTCCTGTTGTAAGTTCTACTGTAAAAAAGAACTTTCCAGAGATTGATGTAAGAGCAAGTGTAAATATGCGTCTCGGAACAATAAAAGCGATGGAACAGGTAAGGGACTTATTTGATAGTTTTGTTATTCAGAGAGAGTACAACAGGGACTTTGAAAGAATAAAAGAATTAAAAAGATGGTGTGATGAAAACAGAAAAAAATTATATCTTCTTGCCAACAGTGGTTGTATCAGTTTCTGTCCTGTTCAGATATTTCACGATAATGTCATCTCCCATGAGGCAGAGATATACACGAAAGAAAATATAACAGAAGATGTATCAGGAAACTGCTGGTCATTTTATAAAGATAAAGAAAGATGGAAATATCTGCTTACAAACTCATGGATAAGACCTGAAGATCTTCACTATTATGAAAAATACTTTGATACAGTAAAACTTGCTACGAGGCTCAATCCGGACCCTGAGAAGATAATAAAGGCGTACTGTAATGAAAAGTATGAAGGAAATCTCCTTGACCTGTTTGAACCATCACACAGTAAAATTATCTTTCCTTATATTATAGACAACTCCATCTTCCCTTCTGACTGGTTTGAAAAGACATCTTGCTGCAACAAAAGATGTGATGGATGTCCTTACTGCAAAGAGGTACTGAAAAAGGTTCTTGTAAAAAGCATATAATTCATTTATGCAGAAAAGATCAAGATTCCTACCATATTAGGAGGGGGATGTCTAAATTACCTTCTCCCTCGGGGGAGAAGGTTTAAGGATGAGGAGGAAAAGTACAGCGGAGGTCTCACCCTCACCTTATATCCTCTCCCCTCAAGGGATAGGAGAATAATTTAAAGTGTATCTACACTATATACGTACGATTTATTGACGGAAAGAACACTATCGGGATATAATAAATGGCAGAAAGGAGTACCTATGGGAAGGCACAAAAATGAGATAAAAAAACTCCATAGAAAAAAGATTAAAAAAGCAAAAGAAAAACTGAAAGAGTTTGAAGCAAAAAAAATCCCTTTCAGGGAATTAAACCGACTGGCAAAGAAAATTTTCTGTAAACGGCTTCATTCTGGCTATGAGATTTCTTCAAAGACATCCTGAAATAAAGTAAATATTTATTAATTTATTCAGGGAGAGGTCGCATAGTGGCCGAGTGCGCGCGCTTGGAAAGCGCGTATCCGGAAACGGATCGTGGGTTCGAATCCCACCCTCTCCGCTCAGATTAGCAAGCAACAGGGATTCGAAGGGAGCGAAGTAAGAAATTGCGATGAGTAAGAGCAATTTCAGCGGCTGGCCGACCCGAGCCGTTTTGGGAGGCGAGGGCGCCGAATCCCACCCTCTCCGCTCAGATTAGTATATTCCGGGTACATAGTTTACAGTTTATGGTATTATTGCCAGGATAGAAATGGAAAAGGGTTGACAAAGTAATAGAATGGATTACAATGAAAATATGGAAGTAGAAAAGTTAGATGAAGAGATAGTGTATTTTATGGATTTCAATGGAAAAGATAAAGAGATTTTATAACGGACTTTCAAAAAAGAGAAAGATTGTATTCTGGGTATGTATTGGTGTCTTTACTATCTCTGTTATACGTCTATCAGTATGGTATGCAACAAAAGGAACTACTACAAGCCCAAAACTCTATATTAAAAACCTTTACAGTCAAGACCCAGAAGAAAGAAAGTTTGCTATATATGAGGTAGGAAGACGGGGACTTAAACAGGCAATCCCTGAACTTGAGAAAATTTTAAAAGAAGACCCATCTCCTGATATCAAAAGGGCATCTGCATGGAGCATAGGAAGGATAGATAAGGAAACACTCATCTCTCTTTTAGACAGCACAGAAAAAGATACAAAGGATATAGTAATGGAGGCACTACTGAAGATGGACAGAAACAATATCCATCTTCTGCTTGAAAGATTACCTAAGGAAGATGAAAAAACAAAGTTTAAGATACTTGACCTGGCGGAAAAGTCAAAAGACAGGGAGGTCTATCTAAAACTATTAAAAACAGGAGAAGAGAAAGAAGAGATAATTTCTGTTAGAAAAGAAGCGCTTCAGATAGCAGTACAAAATTTATCTTTTAATGATATAGAAAGCACCCTCTGGAATATCTACTATAATGACCCTGAAAAAGAGATGAAGGAGTTTGCCTACAGTTTGATAAAAGGGTTAAAGGAGAAAAATAAATGAGACAACGGGGGTTTACGCTAATAGAACTTCTTGTTGTTATATCCATTATATCTATACTTGCAGGACAACTTCTTCCTGCTCTTTCAATGGCAAGAGAGAAGGGCAGACAGGCAAACTGTATAAACAACATCAAACAATTTTCTTATGCCATTGAGATGTATTACCAGGATTATGCTGACTATCCACCGTGGCTTTCTAATTTATATCCTGCTTATATCTCTACAAAGGGAAGTTTTATATGCCTTACAGACAGAGATAAAGGCAGGACAGGACATGGACAGGAGGCATTTCCTGAAGCAAATGATATCCCACCGGAGAATATACCTGGTTCAGGTTATACACCACCCTACACAGGAGGATTAGCAGGATTTAACGAGAGAAATCCAGAGATTGTTGCATGCAGTTATATCTATGAGTTCAATCCTAATGAGTGTTTTTTCTGGGAATCGGATAAGTCAGCACAGGAAATTGACCAGGCAGACAGAGACAAAAATGGTTTTGTCTCCTGGAAAGAGGCAAGGTTATGGCAGGCAGATAACACAGAGAAGAAAGGACAGACACCTATTGTAAGATGCTTCTGGCACTTCAAGAATTATCAACAGAAGGTATTAAACCTCGCTTTCAGGGACTACAATGTCTATCAGAGTGCTCCTGACTGGGAGGCATCATCATCTCAATGAATTTTCCTTAAACCAGTTAAATGTCTTCCTTATTCCCTCTTCTATATCTACCTCTGGTTTCCATCCGGTCATACGGATTATCTTGTCAGGTGAGAGACAACTTCTTTTTATCTCGCCTTTTTTAGGGTCTGTATGAATCTTTTTTACATCTTTTCCTGATGCATTCTTTACATACTCAAATATCTGGTTTACACTTGTTTCTCTACCTGTACCTACATTGAATATCCCTGTAACCTTATTTTCCATCATTGTAATATTTGCCCTTATCACATCATCTACATAAACAAAATCACGTGTCTGCTCACCATCTCCAAACACAGTGGGTGTTTTCCCTTCAAGTATATTGGTAGAGAAAATCGCTATAACACCTGCCTCTGCATAGGCGTTTTGCCTCGGTCCATATACATTTCCATATCGCAGGGAAACAAACTGAAGGTTATAAAAAGCAGAAAAATACACCATATATTTCTCTACAGTAAGTTTTGATATCCCGTAGGGACATAGAGGAAATGGTTCTACTGTCTCAGGTGTAGGAAATATATCTGTATCTCCATACATAACTCCACCTGTGGAAGCAAATATAAACTTCTTTCTATTTTTTACATTAAGAAATGCTCTGATAACATTAACAGAGCCATGGATATTAACATCTATATCAAAAAACGGGTCTTCCTCTGATTTTCTCACATTTATCTGGGCTGCAAGATGAAATACAAATTCCGGTTGTTCTTTCTCAAAAATATCCTTTATATTTTTATCCCTTATATCCATCTGATAAAAATTTGCCTTCGGATTAAGGTTTTTAATCTCTCCTGTGGAAAGGTTATCTAATATACAAACACTGTATCCTTTCTCTATAAGTTTATCTGTAAGATGACTGCCTATAAATCCACACCCACCTGTCACCATTACCTTCATACTGTGCTCCTTTCAATCAACAAGTTTTATATTTTTCAACCAGTGTTTATTTTCTTTATACCACTGGACTGTTTTCTTTATACCTTCTGGAAGTCCGGTTAACGGCTGCCAGTCCAATAGGTCTTTTGCTTTTTGAATATCAGCCCATGTAGCAACAAGGTCTGTTTTTTCAAAACTCTTATATTCTATTACTGCTTTCTTCCCCAGTTCTTTCTCAATAAAAGAAATAAGTTCATTGATAGAATATGGGTGGTTACCTCCGAGATTTATTATATTAAAACCGGTTATCTTCAGTCCTCTTATAGTCCCTTCAGCAATATCATCCACATAGGTAAAATCCCGTTTCTGGTTTCCATCCCCATATATCTTTAAAGGAATCCCTTCATCTATCATTTTTATAAACTTAAATACACTCATATCAGGCCGTCCTGCGGGACCATAAACAGTAAAATATCTGAATATTGTCATATCTATACCATATAGGTAGTGGTATGTATAGCAGAGCCCTTCCGCTGACTTTTTTGAAGCAGCATATGGGGAAATAGGCTTATTTACCGGTAAATCCTCATTGAAAGGCATCTTTTCTCCTGCATATACAGAAGAACTGGAAGCAAGAATAAAATTTTTTATATTAAGGGTTTTTGCTATTTCAAGAAGATTCAATGTTCCCTCTAAATTCGCCTTAAAGTATATAAAAGGGTCCTTTATACTCGCCCGAACCCCTGCCCTCGCTGCAAGATTGATGATAGCATCCGGTGAAAAATCCCTTACAACATTTTTTAATTCAGGAGAAGATATATCCTGCCTAATGAAACTGAAGTTTTTATACTTTGTAAGATGGGCAAGCCGCCATTCTTTAAGTCGGACATCATAATACTCATTCATCTCATCAATACCAGCGACAGAAAATCCTCTTTCAAGCAGAATTTCGCCTACCCTGCTTCCTATGAAACCACAACACCCTGTTAAAAGTATTTTTTTCATATAAGTCCGCTTTTAGCAAAACTGTAATATGTATCTTCTCCGATTATTATATGGTCAAGCACCTTTATATTCAAGACCTCCCCTGCTTTTACAAGTGATTTTGTAAACTCTATATCCTCCTTACTCGGAGAAGGATCCCCTGAAGGATGATTATGGACACATATAATAGACACCGAGAAATTCTCCATTGCCTTTCTGAATATCTCCCTTACTATTGGATTTGCCTGATTAACAGTCCCCTCTTCTATCTCTGTTTTTTCAAATATCCTGTTTTTTGAATCCATATGGAGTATAACAAAAATCTCTGTCTTCAGGTCTCTCATCCGTGGGAGAAGGAAAAAGAATACATCCTCAGGTCCTGATAATTTCACTTTTTTCCCTTTCAACTCCTCTTCTCTAAATCTTCTCCCTATCTCTATGGCTGCCTTTATCTGACATAGTTTTGCTCTGCCCAGACCTTTTATGTCCTTCCACTTATTTATACTTGTATGGCTCATATTACGGAAAGAACCAAACTGCTGCATTATCTTTCTGGCAATATCTATTGCTGTCTCACCTTTACTTCCTGTTCTTATAAGGATAGCGAGAAGTTCAGTATCTGTAAGTGTATGCTCCCCGTATCTTAAAAGTTTCTCTCGTGGCTTTTCATCTTCAGGCCAGTTTTTAATAGGAATGTTATATCTATCCATATTTCTCCTACGCAAGAAGTGCTGAAATTATCCCTACAAGAAAAATTCCATCATATACACCTGCACCACCTATACTCATAATACCAGGGTATCTGCCGAGATGTGGAAGATTTAGAATATCTGCTCCTATAATTACGCCGAGAACACCTGAAATATAAGCCACAGGTATTTTATTCCCTGGGGAGAATAAAAAAGCAAGCAAAACAGCAATCAGGGGTGGAATTAAGGCAGGTATACGTACACCCAGTCCTGGTACAACCGTTGATATATGGAAGCATATAATTGTAGTTATTACTGTAGCAAAGAAAGTAGGAAGAATGGGTGCCTTTGGTAAAAGATAGATACAAAGAAGAAGTGGAATAATACAACCACCGAGATTTATAGCAATCACCTGCTTTGTACTTTCATAAGGTATACCGAAAAAAAAGTGTAAATAAGGGAAAGATGTTTCAGGCGGGATAACAGTCGCTTCCCTTGTATATACAGGTATATTTATCGTACTTCCTATAAGAGATAAAAGAAGTATCATAAATGCAGCAGATGGAGAAAGCCCAATTTTTCCCAGTGCAAGTCGTATTATCTCAATCTGTATAATGAAAAAGAAAACCGGAAGAAGCAGAATAAAAAATAGAATGAGAAAGATAGACAGTGGCAGAAATATCATCCTTTAACTCCTTTATCCTTATAAACCCCTGGTGGGAAAAATTTTGCCATCTCTGTTCCTACCCATTCCATTGACTCTTTAGGGGTCTTTTTCCAGTTTGTAGGACAGGTAGAAAGTACCTCAATAAGTGAAAATCCCTTGTTCTCTATCTGATAAGTAAATCCTTTTTTTATGGCCCGTTTTGTTTTTATAATATCCGGAACTGTATCAATCTTTGTCCTTTCAATATAATATACTCCTTCAATAGTCGCAAGGAGTTCACATACCTTAATAGGAAGTCCATGTTGATATGGGTCCCTTCCCTTTGGTGTTGTTGTTGTCTTCTGCCCTAAAAGTGTTGTGGGTGCCATCTGCCCTTTTGTCATTCCATAAACACCATTATTTACAAAAATTACTGTTATATTTTCCCCCCTGGCTGCTGCATGGATAATCTCTGCAGTACCTATAGCTGCTAAATCACCATCTCCCTGATAGGTAAAGACAATACGGTCAGGAAGACACCTTTTTATCCCTGTGGCAACTGCTGGAGGTCTACCATGTGCTGCCTCAGTAACATCAAAATTAAAGTAGTCATAGGCAAGCACAGCACATCCAACAGGAGCAATCCCTATGGTCTTTTCCCTGACACCTAACTCATCAATAACCTCTGCAATTAACCTGTGAATAATTCCATGTCCACAACCCGAACAGTAGATTGTAACATTATCCGTTAATCCTTCTGGTTTTTTGTAGAGATAATTCTTTTTCGTTTTATGTATCATATCCTCTTTATCTCTTTCAGAATTTCTTCTGGGGTAGGAATTCCACCCCCTGGCCTGCCATAGAAAAATATATGTATGTCATTTCTTACTGCAAGTTTTACATCCTCTATCATCTGTCCACAGTTCATCTCCACTACGAGTATCTTTTTCACCTTTTCTGCTGTCCTCTTTAAGTGCTCTGATGGATAAGGCCAGAGTGTTATTGGTCTGAAAAGCCCTGCCTTTATACCCTCTGCCCTCGCAAGTGTAATTGCTTCAAAACATATCCTCGCACAGGTACCAAAACTAACAACAAGAATTTCCATATCATCACACATATATTTATTATACATCTGTTCATTTTCAATAATCTTCTGGTATTTCCTCGCTATCTTCAGATTATGGGTTTCAAGAACCCCTGGGGTTAAAAAAAGTGATTTTATAGAATTGGGCCTTCTCCCCTTACATCCGGTCAGAGCCCATTTTTTCTTCTGTATCTGTTTTTTACCCTGAAGCAGTTTCACTGGTTCCATCATCTGGGCAATCATACCATCTGCAAGTACAACTACAGGATTCCTGTATCTATCAGCGAGAACAAAAGCAAGATATGTAAGGTCATATATTTCCTGTACATTCCAAGGGGCAAGTGTAATGGTGCGGTAATCACCGTGTCCACCTCCTCTGGTTGACTGGAAATAGTCCGATTGACTCGGTGTTACATCTCCAAGACCAGGACCACCTCTATTCATATTTACTATCACTGAAGGTAGTTCACAGCCAGCAAGATATGATATTCCTTCCTGTTTGAGAGATATCCCCGGTGATGAAGATGATGTCATTGCTCTGAAACCTGCTGCAGCAGCACCAAAAACCATATTGATAGCAGATACCTCACTCTCCGCCTGTATAAAAACACCCCCTACCTCTGGCATCCTTTCACTCATATATTCAGGGAATCTGTTCTGCGGAGTTATTGGATAGCCGGCATAAAACCTGCATCCTGCTCTTATAGCACCCTCAGCAGATGCTTCACATCCAGATAAAATTACTCTTTTCTGCGCCATTCATCTTCCTGTATCCATGTTCCACTGGGAGAATATTTTTTCATAACATCTGCAAAAATCTTTTTAAATTTGGTAACCTCTCCAGAAGGAACATTATTTATCTTCAAAAGTTCATCCATCATTATCTTTCTCTGCTGATTTTCATCATTTACAATCTTCTTTATCCTCTGTGCTTTCTCTCTATCAGAAGGTAGTTCTCTTATAACAACAGTGAAATCATTTGTCTCGCCAACAAACCCTTCTTTTTTATATGTGTCCAGTTCATCACGCCATGTATTCATTTTCTGCTTCGCTGTCTTTATCACAGGTGAGTCGGTCTTTATATCCTTCCTTACCTCAACAACCTCCTGTGCATATGCAGTGCCTGTGAATATAAACAAATGACTCTGTGGTTTAATCGTGGATGGAGGAGCAAGTAATTCCTCTGCTGCTTTCTCTATTTTTTCTTCAGGAAAAGTCACATATACATTTACAACTGCACATCCAGCAAGCACAAGCACCGTCAACAAAACACCTATTATTTTCATCTTACCCTCCATGTTCATATTCAAAATTTTAATAATAACTACAATATTTATACTAACCTATCATTTACATTGTACCCTATTTTATACATAATAACAACCTGTAAAGGATTTGCCATCTTTCAAAAAAAATTTTAATATATTACTAATGAAAAAAGTGTTAAAAGATAGAATATTTATAATAACGGAAGTCCTTCTTTATATTGTGGTAACAGTCACAATAGTCCTGACAGCGATGTGGATAGAACCTGTTGCTACTTTCAGATATGCTTTAAGGATTATAATACCGTTCCTCTCAATCACTTATTTCTTCCTGTTTCTTGTATTCAGAATAATCAGTTTTTATTATTCTTTACTTCTACAGCAGAAGAATTTCATAGAATTACTTAATTCAGGATTGATACGGCTGGGGACATATGTAAAAACAGATGCTCTTCTAAAAGAAAGTTTAGATATCTTCCTGAACTTTTATGGAGGAGATAGAGGGGTTATCATTATAACCGATGACCGTATCAAAGAATATGTCTCAACTGATATTCTGACAGTGAATATATCTAAAGAAAAAGGATTTACTGGTGAGGCAAAAAGAACCTATTCTGTTTTTACCTTTTCGCCTGTAGGTATCTCTGAAGAGATAGATAAGAAAATAAAACATTATCTTGTAGAATATAACTTTGCAAATTGCAGGGAAGTTATTATACTACCTGTGGGAGACAGGAAAAAAACAAAAGCAGTTGTTATTGTAGGAATTTCCGATTCAAGGACGAGAAAAAAATCTACCCTGTTTGAAGAAACAAAGAATGAGATAGATATCTTCTTGAGACACCTTAACATAGAGGTTGAAAACTCAATATTACATGAAGAGGTAAATAAAGCATCCATAACAGATGCTCTTACAGGTCTTTATAATAGACGTTATTTCAAACAAAGAGTAGAACAGGAATTCGCGAGAGCAAAAAGAGTGGGTTTCCCTGTTTCAATTATGCTGTCAGACCTTGATAATTTTAAATATTATGTAGATAGTTATGGACATCCAAAAGGAGACAGAATTCTATCCGAACTGGGATTTCTGATAAAAAACACTGCGAGGGAAAGTGATGTGGTATGTCGGTTTGGAGGAGATGAATTCGCATATCTTTTACCTTTTACATCAAGTGTTGAAGCAATGGCTTTTGCAGAAAGATTAAAGAAAAATGTATCAAAATACCAATTTCTAAAAGGAATTGTAGAAAAGGACATCCATCTGACAATGAGTATAGGAATTGCTACTTTCCCTGAACATGGAGAGACAGACGAAGAAATAATAAGTAAGGCAGACCATGCACTATTTGCTTCAAAATCCAGCGGAAAAAACAGAATAACAATTTACCAGGAGGGGTAATATGTTAGAACGTGTATTTCTTTTCTCTTTTATAAATATCGGTTTATTACTTTTATTAATCATTCTTTCTGTAATATTATTGAAGATTAACAAGAAGAAATTTATCTTTGGAGCAGTAATTACAGTTATATATGGAGGGATTGTGTTATATTATCTCTGTCTTATTCCTCAATACTCATGTTCTGTTATTCAGAAATTACAAAAAGAAGAAATAATGCAAAAGAATATTCCGGCACCGGTTAAAGAATCCACTGAAGCAATACAGAAATCTCCTGATTTTACAGTGATAATAACAACTGAGGACAGTACCTTTACCCTTGCACCAGAAGGGGAGTTAGAGATAAAGAAAGGGACTAAATTTAAAATAGAAAAGGTAGTGTATAGCACAAATAATACTGAAAACATAAAAGCGGATATAAGGGGCTTTGCAGGTAACCAGAGAGAGAATGACCTGCAAGATATTGGCTACTGGGCTACCTATAAAGATATGATTAAAAAATATGCTGTGAATGAAGAAAAGAACAAATTTGAGATAGAAATAAAAGAAGATAAAAATGTGCTAGGCAAGGTATATATAAAATTTATTGACTGAAAGAGAATCTGCTGTGAGAAAAGGTATAATAGTAAGTTTTGAAGGTATAGATGGCTGCGGTAAAAGTACACAGGCAAAGCTATTCTGTAAGTATCTACATAAAAAAGGTCTGGATTATGTCCTTCTCAATGAACCAGGTGGAACAGCTACAGGAGAAAAAATAAGGAAGATTCTCCTTGATAACAGAAGTAAAATATGTCCGTTAAGTGAACTGTTTTTGTATCTTGCCAGCCGTGGTCAACTTGTTGAAGAAGTTGTCAGACCGTATGTAAATGAAAGGAAAATAATTGTTCTTGATAGATATATTGATTCAACAACCGCATATCAGGGATATGGAAGAGGTATTCCTCTAAACCTTATCAGATACATTCACAGAGTTCTTGTAAGAGACCTAATCCCTGACATAACCTTCCTGATAGATACACCAACCAGAAATCTTCTTCCTGTGTTAAAAAATAAAAAGAAGGACAGGATTGAAAAAGAATCATTTGAATTCCAGGAAAAAGTGAGAAATGGATACCTTCGTATTGCTAAATATGATAAAAAAAGGATAAAAGTAATAAAAAGGAAAACAGTTGTCCTGACACAAAGAGATATTATAAAAGAGTGGGAGAGATTTATTGATGAATATAGATGAGGTGAGGAATTTTCTCGTAAGGATAAAAAAAAAGGAAAGAATTTCAGGGGCATATATCATATTTGGAGGTAGCAGAAAGGACAGGAATGAATGTGTTATATTCCTGTCAAAACTTCTCCATTGTAAAGAAATACCTCCCTGTAATGAGTGTATCTCCTGCAGACAGATTGAGAGTAAATCACATCCTGATACAAAGTGGATAATCCCTTCTAAAAATACTCTCTCAATAGATGATGTAAGGTGGGTAAAAGAAGATATTTTTATAACTCCATACTATGGAGGTAGAAAGATATATATCTTTGAGATTGACTATATGAGACCTGAAGCAGCCAATGCATTGTTAAAAATACTTGAAGAACCTCCTATCTATGGAACTCTGATAATACAGAGCAATAACATTAATTTTTTTCTGCCAACCATTGTCTCAAGATGTCAGAAAATACGACTTAACTATACTCTACCTGAATATACAGAGGATATGGAAGGAGTATATCGGCAGTTTGTAGAAATTTTAGATTGTTTAAGAACTAAAAATTTTTGGGGGTTTTTTAAGGCAGTTGATGTATTGGTAAACGATAGAGATAGAGAAGAAATGGAAGAATTTGTAGGTAAAATACTTGTACTTTACAGGGATATATACCTTAAAAAAGCAGATGTCCCTGAATATCTAATTATAAATAAAAACTTTGATGATAGTTTTTTATATTTAGATAAAAACAACCTGCTTAAAATACTGGAACAATTTCTGGAATTGAAAAGCAGAATAAGGTATAATATAAATTTAAAGTTAGCATTGGATAATATTTTTTTACAGATTAGCACAATAGCAAAGATTAATCTGTAAATCTTCTATATGAGAATTGATATAATTACTATATTCCCTGATGTTTTTACACCATTAAATGTAAGCATAGTAAAAAGAGCCGTTGAAAAAAAGATTGTAAAAATAAATGTCTGGAACTTACGGGACTTTACAAACGATAAACATAAGAAAGTAGATGATACACCTTATGGTGGTGGTAAAGGTATGGTGCTTAAGTGTGAACCTATCTTTACTGCTGTAGAACACATAAGGAAGTATAATATAAAAGGAAAAGTATTGTTGACAACTCCGCAGGGCACTTTATTCAACCAGAAATTAGCAGAAAAATTAAGCGGAGAGGACGGACTGATAGTCATATGTGGCCATTACGAAGGTGTGGATGAACGGGTAAGTTCTATTGTTGACTATGAAATATCTATCGGTGACTATGTACTCACAGGTGGTGAACTACCTGCTATGGTTATCGTTGATTGTGTGGTAAGATTATTACCCGGGGTACTACCTGAAGAAGCACCGGTATATGATAGTTTTCACCAGTATCTTCTGGATTGGCCATCATATACAAAACCAGCGATATTTAAAGGGTTGAAGGTTCCTGAAGTATTACTTTCAGGTAACCATAAAGAGATAGAAAAGTGGCGAAAGAGGCAGGCAGAAAAACGAACAAAAGAGAGAAGGCCTGACCTTTATAGAAAATATCTACAAGGAGAAAAAAATGGGTAAAAAAATTATTGAAGAGATTGAGAAAAAAAATACTGCACAAAAAGAAATACCTGAATTCTGGCCAGGGGATGAAATCACTGTATATGTGAAATTGAGAGAAGGAGAAAAAGAACGTCTCCAGGCATTCACAGGTATCTGTATTGCGAGAAAGGGAAGTGGCATGAGGGAAACATTCACAGTAAGAAAGGTCTCTTATGGAGAAGGTGTGGAAAGAACCTTCCCACTTTATTCCCCTCTCGTAGCAAAGATAGAAGTGGTCCGTACAAGAGATAAGAACAAACTTGCACCGAGAGCCAAGATGTATTATATCAAAGAAAAGGGTATGTAGTCCTGTGGATAAAAGAAGTAAAGGAACTATTGGAGAGCAACTGGCTATAAAATTTTTAAGAAGGCATGGATATAAAATATTATCCAGAAACTTCAGAACAAAAACAGGTGAAATAGATATAATCGCACAGGATAGAAAATCCATTGTATTTATTGAGGTAAAACTACGGGACACCCTTTCCTTTGGCTATCCATCTGAAGCAGTAAACAGAACAAAAGCATACCATCTTCAAAAAACCGCTCTTATCTATCTTACAAAGAACAATTTTTCAGAAACTCCTTACAGATTTGAAATATTAAGCATACTTAAAGAGGACAGACGATACAGAATAGAGATTATCCCATTAGAGATATAGTTATCCAATGAAGTTTTTTGTAGATAATATGTTGCACTATTAATCCTACATTGTGTTATTTACTTACATACTATTACGTTTTTACTTTGCTCTTTTTTAAAACAAATTCCACCAATCCTGCTCCTGATAATGAAATAATCCCTGCAATTATAAAAGCAAGAAAATAGTTTTCCATAGCATCATAAAAAAATCCTCCTAATAATGGACCTGCAAAACAACCTAAACCATAACCAATAAAAACAATTCCATAGTTTACACCAAAATATCTTGTACCGAACATCTCCGCTGTTATAGCAGGATAAATAGATAAAAAACCACCAAAACATAGTCCTATAAGGACTGATGCGATATAGAAAAGATATATTGACGGTATAAAGTTTAAGGTGATAGAAGTAATTCCGATTATAAAGAAAAGAGAACGGAGAATATTACCTTTATCCCATTTATCAGAAAGAAATCCCACTGTAATCCTGCCTGTTCCATTAGATATAGCCAGTATTGTAATAGCAAGAGATGCCTGTATGGAACTATACCCAGCATCTTCAAGGAATGGAACAATATGTCCTATAAGCATCATTCCTGATAACATAGCAAAAAAGTAGGTAAAGAAAATAGTTTTGAAAGATACATCTTTTATCATCCGTATAGGTATATAGTCATTGTTTTTGTTATCATCTGTTTTTATCTCTGCTTTTTTATTTTCTCCCGCTGGCATTCTTAGAAATATTGAAGAAATACTTATGATTATTCCCAATATAACTCCGTATATAAACATTGTCCTCCGCCAGCCATAGAGTTCTATAAGTTCTACTCCGAGAGGAGCAAGAAAAGCAGAACCAAGTCCGAACCCTGCAGTAATTATTCCTGCTATCAATCCTTTCCTGTTCTCAAAACACTTAATTCCTGTTGATACAGAAGGTAAATAACTCAATCCTGTCCCTATACCTCCAAGTAATCCATATGTCATATATAACCATTTAATTGAATTTGTAAAAGATGCCATAATCCAGCCAGCAGACAGTATGATACCCCCCATAAGTGCCGTAATACCCGGACCTATCTTCTGTTCAAGAAATCCGCCTACTGGCATAAACAAGGAAAAAACGAGAAGAAGGATTGAAACAGCGAGAGAAACTGAAGTTCTTGTCCATCCTGTTTCTGTAGTTATAGGAACGATAAAAATACCCCACGCATATGCAACACCCAGACATAACAAAATAAAAAAACCCGCTATTACTATCAAACATACACTTTTTTCTGGCTCTCTTTTCATACAATATATTTATCTAAAATACCTTTAACTGTTCTTAACCCATCAATCTCCATAATATATCGTATAGCCTCACTTATATTTTCAACCACCATCACTGAAGGGGGAATCTCTAATAGGTGTTTCCTGCCGTGCCCTGTAAGAACAAAAATTCCTGTAGCACCTGATTTAATAGCCATCTCAACATCACAGGGATGGTCTCCTATCGTAAAGGACTTGCTTATATCCAATCCATACTCTTCAGATGCTTTGTATATATAGTATGGTTCTGGTTTCCTACATTTACATCTATCTGTTTTTATATGAGGGCAGTAATAAATTTTTTCTATCCTAACTCCTTCTTTCCTGAGAACTTCTAAAACAATATAGTTTACTTGTTCTACATCATCTATAGTGATATAACCCTCACCCACCCCTGACTGGTTTGTAATTATAAATAAAAGGAACCTTTCCTGAAGAACCCTGAGTGCAGAAATAACATCGGGAAAGAAAACGATTTCCTCTGGATTTTTTATATATCCTCTCTCCTCTATAATTGTTCCATCACGGTCAAGGAATACTGCCTTTTTACATCCTGGCATTTAAAGGTTCATCCTTTCTGGTAGGCAATATTTTTAAGTGTCTGGTAGCCATAGTGCATCATCAGGTGGTCTAAAAGTACCAGTGCTGTATAATTCTCTGCTATAGGCCAGATACGACCGACAATAGTTGGGTCTCTTCTTGTTATAGCAGATAATGTTTTATTTTCAAGAGTATATTTATCTATTGTTAATTGTTCCTTTGCAATGGTAGGTGTCCCTTTTACAGCAAGACGCACTACTATGGGCTGTCCTGTTGTCAATCCCCCTGTAATACCCCCTGCATTATTTGAAAGGAACTTCACCTTACCATTCTCTGACCGCATCTGGTCATTTGATTGACTTCCTGTCATATCTTTAACTGCAAAACCGGCTCCAACTTCTACACCCTTTACTGCACCTATACCCAGCATCCTTCCGAGTTCTGCATCCATCTTATCAAAGACCGGCTCACCGAGTCCTGCAGGAACTCCAAGAGCAATCACTTCTACTACCCCGCCTGAAGAGTCACCAGTAGCAGTTATTTTATTTGCTGCTTTTAACATCTCTTCTGCTATCTCTATATCAGGAGCGTTAACAACATGATGAACACCGTATCGCTCTCGTATCTCCTCAGGAGAAATCTTAGGTGTCTTTGCACGAATCTCATCTATCTCCTGCTCTATCTCTGCAAAAATTCGCATTTTCTCCAGAAATCTCATATCCATATTTATACGTCCCTTTACATATATTTCCTGATAGAACGGGTCTGTATCATGCCTCATCTTTTTATATGCTTCTGTATACGAAAAAGCCCTTTCGTAGTCAACTTCAGGACATCTTACCCCTGCAAGTTCTTTAATATAGGAAAAAACCCTGATACCGCAGTATCCTAAAACTTTTTTTGCAACATAGCCCCCAGCAACAATGGTTGATGTATAACGGCCGCTGAATATCCCTGCCCCTATAGCATCATCATCAGGACCATATTTTATAAAAGACGCATATGAAGCATGCCCGGGTCTGGGTGTACGGTTTGTATCCTGATATTGCTTTACATGTATAAAATGTCTGTCCAGATTGGGAATAAGAATTGTAAGAGGAGTCCCATTGGTATGGTTTTTATTCCCTGCTCCTTCTATTGTATCAGCAGAATTAAGCCCTGTATATATAACAGGAAGGTCTGGTTCTTTCCGAGGGCTTGAAAGTTCATCTGCACCTGGCTTTCTCAAAAGCATATCTCCATATATCTCCTGCTCTGTCAATAAAATACCTGGTGGAATCCCCTGTACTATTGCAGTAAGTCCTTCCTGGTATGAACCACCCGCTACTGTAAGTTGTATACATCTACCCATACTACATCCTACCATAGACACCTCCCTGTTAAACTGCTATTTAGAGTTTACCATTAATATATAAAAAAGCCAGCATCATCTTCTTTTACCCTTTTCTAAAAGAAAATAATGCTGGCTTACTTTACAACTGCCTTTCAAGACCTTTGTCCAGTCCGCCTTTTACTTTTAATTATATTAGATACTAACCTCTCTGTCAAGTGTAAAAACTATTATTCTTTCTCCTGTTCTGGTACTTATATCAGTATGTAAACTTATTACTTTACCTCCAGTAATTTCATAAATTATTTTCTCCAGAACATCTCTCGCATTTTCTAAAAGTTGTATACGGACTTTTTTTATCAGCTCCGCACCACTGGCACTCTTTGATAATTGTTCCTCCGCAGGAGTAAGTACTTTTTTTAACCGAATAAAGATAACATCTTTCATAATATATGTTTTTGTTTCTTCCGGACCTCTCCCCATATATTCCTTCTCAAATTTTATAATCGCTTCACTAATCTTTGCCTCTATCTGCCCTTTTGTAATCCGTACATTTGCCTTCAAATTCATTTTCTCATTCATTTCTTAATAATTATTTTACACTAAAACAAATAAAAAGGTTAGAGCGGAATATAAAAGCCCATGGGGAGATTCGAACTCCCGACCCTGTCGCTTCGCTCCTCAGGAGGGGGTGCTTCTCCCTCCTGATATAGTCCTCCCCTCAATACGGAATACGCAGGGGACGATACCTTCCCCTGCACCCCTTCGCGTGTCGGAAAGGAAACAGCCCATGGGGAGATTCGAACTCCCGACCCGCGCATTACGAATGCGCTGCTCTACCACTGAGCTACACGGGCACACATAATTATTTTACTATAACCTGCCTTATGTTAAAATAGAGCCATTATGAACCATTCATTAAAAACGGGCTTTAGTTTTGGACTTACATCAGGGATTATCACAACACTGGGGCTTATATCAGGACTTCATTCAGGAACAGGGTCAAAACCCATTATTATCGGGGGAATTCTTACAATAGCCATTGCAGACGCATTCTCGGATGCACTCGGGATACATATATCGGAGGAGTCAGAAATAAAACATAACCCTGCAGAGATATGGATAGCAACACTATCAACATTTATCTCAAAATTTCTTTTCTCATCATCATTCCTTGTTCCTGTTATCCTTCTACCTTTAAACTCTGCATTTATTGTGAGTATCATCTGGGGTGTGTTCTTAATACTTACCTTCAGTTATATTCTTGCAAAACAGCAGAAGGAAAGTTGTATAAAGGTTATAGGAGAACATCTGTTTATAGTAGTAATAGTTCTTGCAGTTACTCACTATATAGGTGAATTTATAGCAGGGAAGTTTAACTGATTATTACTGCTGGGGTTGAAAGTTGGGATATGTTCTTGAATCCCATATAATATCTCCTGCGAATCCTTTTCCACCACTTACCTTATCTTTTCCGTAACTCCCGAGTATAAAATATTCTCTGCTGGGAACTAAACTTGCAGAAATACTAATCATAAGAAAATCACCCGGTGTACTCCTCGCTCTGATGACTATATTATTTCCTTCCTGTAAAGTTATTTCTTTCTCTATTATCTGCGGTTTCGGCTTATTCTTAAACTCATTCTCGTATACAACCACAACACCGTTTAAAGTAATATCACAGGAGGTAATACCATAATTTTCAACCCTTAATATCGCCTTTCCTGGGTATGACTCAAAATACGCAGTGTATGTCTCTGGTTTTCCATGTTCTCTCGGAAGAGCAGGAGAATTCCAGAGGGTTGTGGGAGGTATCTGATAAAAATAAGGTGAACCCCATGGGTCCAAAGGAACTTCTCTTACATATGGACCTTTCCATCCTTTTTCCTGCAGTTTTGGAGCAGGATTAGAACAGGTAAGATTCTGTAAAAACACAGGATAATATCCTGTATGGTCCTTAACTGTCTCCAGTGCCTGTGCAAGTTGTGCAATCTGTGCTTTTGCACTTACCACCTTTGCTTTTTGAACTATAAAACCTACTAATTTTAAACTTATAGTTGCAAGGATACATATAATAACCACTACCAATAAAATCTCTACCAACCAGATACCTTGCCTTTTTCTTTTCACATTTATATTATACCTGTATTTTATAAAAAAGTTTACTTTTTGCGATAATATTCTATTGCTATAAGTTTTTTCTCTTTCTCTAAGTTATACCATCTCTCCATAGAGATGGGTATCACTATTTTTTCTTGTCCTATATAAACAACGGTCTCATTTTTTGTCTGTTGTCCAAAGATATTATTGTAATATCTGAAACCTATCTCTATCTCAGGCAGGTCATTGTCGTGTCTTGCCGGTGTGGTATATCTAAAAACAGGTGCTTTAATAAGAGTAAAACCAAATGCAACTATACCAAAAACAATTATATAAAACTTTCTGTTTCTGAATAATGATATTCCATCGGAAGATTCAGCAGGTTTATTGTAAACAGAAGTATATCTGCTTTCCTGAACAACAGGTGATTTTACTTCCTCTCTCTCTTCTTCCTCTAACTTAATCCTTTTAACCTCTTCATCAGAATCACTTTTCTTTATCTTTGGTGCACCTTTCATTAACATCTCATCAAGTTCCCTCTGTAATTTCTGTATATTCCTGTCTATATCGCCACCATCCCCAACATTAAACCTCTTATCTTTATCTGCCATTAAAATCTCCTGTCTTTTTCACAAAAATCTTCTTGCTATCATATAAATAATAAACAGGATAACAAGAAAAATGATAAACTTTATCAGACCTGTTAAACTACTGCTTTTACTCTTTTTTGCCTCAATTTCTTCAGCACGTCTGGCAAAAACAGCAAATCTATCAGCACATTCCGCACTGCAGAATATCCCTTCTCCTTTTATAATCCTGCACTCACTGCACAGAGGCCTTCCACACTGCTTACACCTGGTTACAGCAGGTCTTCCTGTATGAAAGAAACACTCTGCCATATCGCCTCCCTTGTTAAATACAAATCGCAAAACCCTAAACCCTTTTTCTTACCCAATCATTATATCCTCTGGAGCGAAAAACTTGTGAGAATTCCTTACAGTTTTAGTATACCCTTTACAGAAAACAATAGCAAACAGATAGTTGACAAAAAATGAGAAAAATTATAAAGTGAAAGAAAACAAATGAGAAAAAAAAGATTTTTTAAAATTCTTACAGTAGTCCTTGGAATAATTATTATTTCGTTATTCTTCACTGAAAGGTATTTAGTAAAGAAGGTTTCTTTTATTACCAACAACCATATTACTATTGGTTCTATAAAGGGGATTCCTCCCTTTTCAATAAAGATTAAAAAGGTTCATATCTATTATGAGAAATTTCCTCAGATATTCATACACGCACTTTCCTTACGAAGGGCTCTTACAAGCAATGCTTTTGCTTTCTCAGGACCTGGCAGTATAAAGATACAGGATACCCAGAAAGATGTAAAAATCAAGGGCTCTTTGTCAGGAAACTATAAAGAAGGAAAACTTAATATCCAGAAGACTCATATTACCATACAGGACCTCGGAAGTTTTGAGATTAAAGGTGTACTTGAACAGTGGGGAAAGGAAGGGGTGAATCTTACCATAGACCTTGCTGGAACGGAAATAGATGAGGTAAAGAAAATGTTTGGATTGAACATTCCCTTCAGTGGTAAAGCGTCAGGAATACTTTCTTTTAACTATTCAAAAAAAGAAGAGCAAAACCTTTTCCACTTTGACATAACTATAAAGGAACTTGTATCCGAAGGAAATAGATTCAACGCCTATGTAAAGGGAATCCATAATATAACTGAAGGGAAAACAGATATTATAGATGGAAAACTCTTAAACAGAGAAGGTGGACAGATTCTCTTCAATGGTTTTATTGACAGAGAAAACTTCAATCTGAATTTTGAAACACAGAATATGCCACTTGATGACCTGTTAAACTTAATACCTGAGGATATAAGGATAAAATATAATATCTCTATAGATGGTGGTTCTGTATCTATGAAACACTTTCAACTTTCAAAAGTAAAAAAAAAATCTGGATGAGTGGAGATTTATCTATTAAAGCAAAAGACATTACAATCCTTAATTATACACTCCACAACTTCTACATAAACCTTTCAGAAAACCGGTTCGGTGCAGAAAAAATCTCTTTTTATAAACTCTCTGCTTATGATGTCATAGGCACTCTTAATGATATTACTTACGGAGACGCCTCTTTTTCTTTTTATGGAGGGAAGGGTTCCTTGAAATACAGGATAGAAGACCTGTGTGCAAAACCTCCTGTTTCATTCACAGCGAATATAAGAGGCATTAACATATCACCACTTGTCCATAGTTTGAATGAGGATATCTATATTTCAGGCATACTTGATGCAGAAGTTCGCGGATCCTTAAACAAAGATACTCCTGACATTGATGTGGTATTCAGGTCAAAGAAAAAAAGGGGTATAAAGCAGGTTATGAACTTCGGTGCCATTAAGGTTATATCTTCTCTTTCCGGAAGTCCGATAAAAAGTTTTGGTTCATCTGATTTTCCGTATGGTGTAATAGCAGGCAGGGTCACTATGAATAATGGGTATCTTACCATTGAAGGACTGGCTGGAAGAAAAGGGTTACATGAAATCCTGATTAAGAAGGGTGTTTTCAAAGGCATTAATCTATTTATTGATAGAAGATTTAACACTATAAAAATAGAGGACTTGCAGAGAAGAATTACACATGCAGTAGAAACAATGAAGAAGTAGCCCCAACGGGATTCGAACCCGTGTCTGATGGCTGAGAACCACCTGTCCTGGGCCTCTAGACGATGGGGCCATAAAATCCAAAATGTCAATAAACAATATATTATTTAATCAAGGGGTCATCAGAATCATTACAATATGTTATAATACTTAAAAAAGGTAATTATGTCAAGATACACAGAGATAACGGGATGTATCCATATACACTATCCTTTAAGAAAATTAGAAAAAAAGATTGAACTTCTCGGTAAAGTAGGAGAAGAGGCAGGGCTCAATTTTCTTATTATCAATAGCCACACACCTGAAAAAAATTCCAAAAAATACGAAAATATCTTCAAAAAGGAAGGATATTATGGAAAAACACTTGTAATAACAGCGGAAGAAACAGATGATAAAAGAAGACAGAACCACCTCCTTATAATAGGAGGAGACAGATGGTACGGCAAAAGAAAAACCGCTGAGGATGTATTATGCGATATAAAACCCTACAATATAATCTCATTTGTTGCCCATCCTGATGGATACCACCGGCTATTTATTATAAAGAAACAACACCTCTGGGAGAACTGGGACTTAGATGGTTTCACAGGGATAGAGGTCTGGTCTATGCTGTTTGACTGGGCAAGAGATACACGGGTATATAACCTGCCTTTAAGATATCTCGGATTTCCTCATAATCTGAAAGGACCTTCAAAAAATATCCTCTCTGTATGGGATGAACTCTATATAAAGAAAAAGGTTGTTGGTATAGCAGGACTGGATATACATAACCTTCCTTTTTTCTTCCGTATGCTTGATATTAAGAAATGTTTTCAGTATTCCAGCATATTCAAATGCCTCCGTAACCATATTTTACTAAAAGAGCCCCTTACAGGAAACCCAGAGAAAGATAAAAAAAATATAATTGGTAGTATTAAAAGTGGTTCTCTTTTTTTTGCAAACGATTTAATTTTCAATAGTTCTGGTTTTTTCTTTGGCACAGAAGATGGCGAAAATATAATGGGTGATGCAGTACCTTTCGGTACTACACTTTTTATCAAGAATCCTTTGAAGACAAAAACAAGGATTATCTGCAATGGAAGAATTATATTTGAAGAAGAGATAGAGTATAAGAAGTTTAGAACTGAAATCAAAGGTATATATAGAATAGAAGTAGAACGTTATGGAAAACCATGGATATTTTCCAATCCTGTAAGCGTAGAAATTCTTTGACGTAAAAATATATGTTTATATATAATAGTAAATAGAAGTGTGACATAATAAGATAGAAAGATATAGCAATTCCTCTACATATGAGGAGGGAGAACGTAGGGGTGGAAAGCAAAAGGGAAGGGTTCACCCTCACCCATACCCTCTCCCCTCAAGGGAGAGGGAAGATTAATCCTTCCCATATGAGGGGGGAGGAAATAGGGGGGGTGGAGAATACAGGAACGCTTCCACCCTCCCCAATCCCCTCCCCTGTGAGAGCGGGGAAATAAATAAAAAGAAAAAGGAGGTAAGGGATGTGTAGGTTGAAGTTGCTGTTGGTGGTGTTATTGTGTGCTGGTATGTTTTTCAGTTCCGGTGTTTTTGCAGACAGGATAACCATAGACAGCAGTACAATTTCAGCAACCATAGATGGTGAGTATGGAGAAGAAGTAACAGGGGATATTGAGGCATTTGGTGTATATGTTGATTATGGCCCTTTACTCAATCTTACTTTAACAGAGGATGCTGAAGGATATGTATTGATAGAAAACGAAGGAGGCAATGCCAGTGCTTACGGTGTCTATACAACAAGGAATATAAATAATATTACCCATTCAGGTAGTATGGAAGTTATAGTAGAAAAGGCAAATGCTGCTTATACACGCGGAGTATATGT
>JAOAIL010000014.1 GCA_026414725.1 bacterium | reverse complement strand
AATTCATTTTCCTCAAATTTTCTTTTCCAGTTTGAATGTTACTTTATAAGTATAAAGACCTATATTGTTAACAATTGATAAAGCGCGTTTAATTTTAATATCATCTTCAAAAGCAATGATGACCCCTTTCACTTCCTGTCCTTCTATGGTTCTTTTTACCGGTATCTCCTTTTTAAAGTTTATTCTCTACTTTCCCTTAATTTCTAAATCATCTCCAGAATTCTATTTATCCTTTTTTCTATTTCTTCCTTTTCTTTTTCTAAATTTTTTAAGTCATCTTTTATATCTTTTATATCTCTATATGTCTCTTCTTCAAATACATTTATAAATCTGGAAGGAGAAAGATTGTAATCTACCTCTTCTATCTCTTCATTTGTTATAATTTTGCTGAACTTCTCTATCTCTTTAAAATCCCTGTATGTCTTAACTATCCTTTCAATATGTTCTTTACCTAAAAAGTTCTGTGCCTTTCCCTGAATAAACTCTTTAGATGCATTGACCAGTAGAATTTTCCCTGTTTTTTCGTTTAACTTATTTCTATTGAAAACAAGTATTACTGCGGGTGCTCCTGTGTTATAAAAAATCTTTTCAGGTAGAAGAATAACCGCCTCAAGCAAATCTTTTTCCACTACTTTTTTTCTTATCTCTTTTTCTCTTCCCCCTCTGGAAACAGCACCAGTATCAATAACAACAGCGACCTTCCCAGTATTGTTAGCAGAAAAAATCATATGTTGTATCCATGCCCAGTCAGCAGATTGTTTTGTTGGAGCACCAAAAGGAAATCTATGGTTGTAATATTCACCTCTTTTCAATGTATCCTCGTCGTATCCATCCTGGTTCCATGGAGGGTTTGCTATAACATAATCAAACTGTTTTATCCTGTCTTTCTCTTTAAATTTTGGAAATAGAAGTGTATCTCCAGTTGATAAAACGATATTGTTTATTCTATGTAAGACAGCATTCATTTTGGCAAGTGCGAGAGTTTCTGAGTTATATTCCTGACCATAAAGAAAAAGTTTTGCAGCTTTCTCTTTTCCATATTTTTCTTTAACATACTGGTATGCAACTATAAGCATTCCAGCACTTCCGCAGGCAGGGTCGTACATCCATTTACCTGGTTTTGGGTCTAATATCTCAACCATTAGTCGTATAACCTCTCTCGGTGTGTAAACTTCTCCTTCTTTTGCTTTTGTTGGAGCAAAGTATTTAAGTATCCATTCATAGGCATCACCGAGTATATCCTCTTCTACTTTTTCAAATGAGTATCTGCTGAATAGTTCAAACAGGTTGTTTAAAATTATCTGGTTTTCTTGATTTGAGGTGAACTGATGGAAGTCAAAATGTGTAAATATGTCTTTATAATCGGGATTCAGTTCAGCCAGTTCTTTAAGACATTTTGAAAGATTCTCAGGAAGTTTTAATGGTTCTTTTCTGATTTCATCCCATAACAACTCATTCTTAAAATGGAAGGTGTGATAGTATGGTTGTTCTGCTTCTTTTACTGCTTCTTTCTCTTTTAATCCCTTTTTAGTCAACTCCTCCTTTACTGTTTCATATTCATTTTTCCACTTGTCAGATAGTGCCTTATAGAACAGTAAAAGCAATATAAATTTATAGTTAACCCTTGTTCTGATAATATCTGCTGCTGTTTTAAGAATATTCGTTAACTGATTCTTTGATAATCTATCTTGTTCCTGGAAAAGTGGAAGTGGTTCTAATATGTCTACAATTTGATAGATTGATTCTCTTCTGTCTTCTACGTTTTTAGTGATTTTAAGAAGCCCTGCTCTCTTTAGTTCTGAAAGTATGAGTTTTGTTTGTTCCGGAGAGTCCTTATACAAATTAAGAAGAAGAAATGAGACATCATCAAATGTAAACTGGTTTGTTTTAAACTTCTCCCTTATTGCGTAGTACCTTTTCTTAATCCATTCCTGTAAACTGTTTGTATTATTTGCCATCTTCTTCTCCCATAGGTTAATTGAAACAATTTTACTTAACCTAATTATACCCTATATATGTATTTTTGTCAAGAGAAGATGTACGGATAGGGTAAATAGGAAACACTTAAAATCATACTCCTCTTCCTTGATGGGAGAGGGGCTGTTAATTTTCCCCTCCCTTCAAGGGGAGGGTGAAACCTTTGCTAATCTTTTCCCCCTCATCCTTCACCTTCTCCCCCCGTAGGGAGAAGGAAATGTAAACATAACCCCCACCTATTTTTCCTCCCCCCTCGTATGGGGAGGATTTTTTATTTTCCCTCTCCCTTAGAGGGGAGAGGGGCAGGGTGAGGGTGATACCTTTAAAGTACTCTCCACCCCCACCTGTTTCCTCCAATAATAGATGATTATGCTCCTCAGGTGTATAAAATTCTGTGTACAGGTAAAAATTTTGGAATTTTAAGGGGAGAAGGGGTATAATTTTGGATAAGGGGGATGGTATGGAGAAGATGATAGAAGGGGTGAAGATAAAAAAACTGAATGTTATACCTGATGAGAGAGGACGGCTGATGGAGATTTTAAGGTGTGATGATGAGATGTTTGAAAAGTTCGGGCAGGTCTATCTTACAACTGTATATCCTGGTGTTGTAAAAGCATGGCACTCACATAAATACCAGAATGATAATATCGCAGTGGTGAAAGGGATGTTGAAACTTGTAATGTTTGATTTAAGAGAAGGAAGTAAAACATATGGGTTGATAAACGAGTTTTTCATAGGTGAGCATAATCCCTTGCTTATCCATATCCCCGCAGGTGTTTATCATGGATTTAAGGGAATAAGCGAAGAAGAGACACTGGTAATAAATATCCCCACACAGCCATATAATTATAAAGAACCTGATGAACTACGGCTTCCTTTTGATACAGACAAAATCCCCTATAACTGGGAAAGGAGAAACTATTAATTATGAAAGGAGTGGTTCTTGCAGGTGGGCTGGGTACACGGTTATATCCACTTACCAAGGTTACAAATAAACATCTTCTTCCTGTATACAACAAGCCAATGATATATTATCCTATCCAGACACTTATAGATGCAGGTATAAAGGATATTCTAATAGTCACAGGTGGAAATTCTGCAGGTGATTTTTTACGACTTTTGGGTAATGGAAAGGAGTTTGGATTGAAGCACCTTAACTACACATATCAGGAAGGAGAAGGAGGGATTGCAGATGCTCTTTCACTCGCAGAGCACTTTGTAGGTAATAACAGGTTTGTTGTAATACTCGGAGACAATATTATAGAAAAGAGTATAAAGAAGGAAGTGGAGATATTTAAAAAACAGAAGGAAGGTGCAAGGATTCTTCTTAAAGAGGTTGATAATCCTGAAAGGTTTGGTGTAGCAGAGATAAAGGATGGGAAGATTATAAGGATAATAGAAAAACCCCAAAAAACACCTTCTAACCTTGCTGTTACAGGGCTTTATATGTATGACAGTTATGCGTTTGATATTATAAAAACACTTAAACCATCAGACCGTGGTGAACTTGAAATCACAGATGTAAACAATAAATATCTTGAAGCAGGGAATCTTACCTATGGAATCCTTGATGGGTGGTGGACTGATGCAGGAACATTTGAATCACTTTTGAGGGCAAATAATCTTGTCTATGAAAAGGTGAAAAAAGGAAAGGTATAAATGAAGATAGTGGTCACTGGCGGGGCTGGTTTTATTGGCTCCCATTTTATAAAGTATATTCTGAAAAAATATCCTGACTATAAAGTCCTGAATATAGATAAACTTACCTATGCAGGGAACCTTGAAAACCTCAAAGAAGTTGAAAATAATCCGAACTATAAATTTTTGAAGGCAGATATATGTGATAAAAATATTGAAGAAGTAATAGATGGTTATGATGTAATCATTAACTTTGCTGCTGAAAGCCATGTGGACAGGTCAATAAGTGGCCCAGAGATTTTCTTAAAAACAGATATAATGGGTACATTCAACCTACTTGAGATATCAAGAAGAAAAGGAATCCAGAGATATATTCAGATATCAACGGATGAGGTTTATGGGAGTGCAGAGGAAGGACAGACATTTTCAGAGGATAGTCCACTCAATCCATCCAGCCCTTATTCTGCAAGTAAATCATCAGCAGACATTCTGGTTCTATCATATTACAGGACCTATAAAACACCTTCCATTATCATAAGGAGTACAAATAATTACGGACCAAATCAATATCCTGAAAAGTTTATACCACTTTTTATTACAAATGCGATTGAAGACCAGCCACTTCCTCTGTATGGAGATGGGAAGAATGTAAGGGACTGGCTCTTTGTTCTTGACAACNGCAAGGGTATAGATGTGATACTTCACAGAGGAAAAGAAGGTGAGATATATAATATTGCTGCTGGAAATGAAAGAGAGAATATATTTGTTGCTAAAAAGATTCTTGAATATCTCGGAAAATCAGAATTATTGATAAAGTTTGTTAAGGATAGACCAGGGCATGATAGACGGTACAGTATCTCCTGTGAGAAAATAAAAAAACTGGGATGGTTTCCTGATATTCCTCTTGAAGAAGGGTTGAAACAGACAGTGGAATGGTATAAAAACAATGTGCAATGGTGGAAAAAAATTAAGAGTGGTGAGTTTTTAGAGTATTACAGGAGGCAGTACGGAATATGAAGGTTTTAATTACAGGTGGTAGGGGAATGGTAGGGAGTTTTCTGGCGGATACTTTTATTGAAAGAGGGGATGAAGTAATTTCCCCTAATAGAGAAGAACTGGATATAACTGATAGATATAAGGTGGTTGATACAATAAAATTTGTAAAGCCGGATATCCTTATACACTGTGCTGCTTATACAGATGTAGATGGTTGTACAATAAATCCAATGAAAGCATATCTTGTTAATGCAATGGGAACTCAGTATGTTGCAGAAGGATGTAGAAAAGTAAATTGTAAGATGGTATATTTCAGTACCGATTTTGTATTTGATGGTAAAAAAGGTGCTCCATACTCTGAGATTGATACTCCTAATCCTTTGAGTGTATATGGTAAAACCAAACTCTTGGGTGAATATTATGTTTCACATCTTCTTACAAATTTTCTCATTTTAAGGGTATCGAAGATATTTGGAGAGAAAGGAAGAAATTTTGCCTCATCTCTACCTGCCTTGATGAGGAAAGAAAATAAAATAGTTCTTACTAACAATCTTATCAATTCTCCTACATATGTTTTGGACCTGGTGGATGCAATTTTATTTCTTATTAAAAAAGATGTACTGGGTATTGTGAATGTATGTAATAAAGGGGAATGTTCCTGGTATGAATATGCTTTGAAGATTAAAGAAATCCTTAAAATTAAAGAAGTAGAACTTATACCGGTAGAGTTTGAGAGTTTTAACAGTAAGAAAGCAGAAAGACCCAGATATTCAGTGCTTGATACATCACTTCTTGAATCGCTTGGTTTCTCAATGCCCCACTGGGAGATATCTTTAAAGAGGTATCTTGAAGGATAAAAAAGATATTATTATAATAAATGGAAAACAACAAGGAGGATAGAGATGGCTGATAAGTTGAAAGGTAATATGTTGATTGCTCAGAGTGGTGGTCCTACAGTAGTAATTAATCAGAGTTTGGTAGGCGCAATTTTGGAGGCAAAGAAACACAAAGAGATAAAGGGGATTTATGGTTCACTTAATGGTATTAAAGGGGTGATGGAAGAGCGTCTGATAGACCTTAAAAAAGAGCCATTAGCGGTTCTTAAAAAGGTTGCATATACACCCTGTGCTGCTTTAGGTAGTGTAAGGAAAAAACCATCAGAGCAGGACTGTGAGGTTATCTTTAAGATGCTGCAGAAGTATGATGTGAGGTACTTCTTCTATATAGGTGGAAATGATTCTGCTGAAACAACAAATATAATTAACGAAAATGCAAGAAAGGTAAACTATGAGTTCAGGTGTTTTCATATTCCAAAGACCATAGATAATGACCTCCTTGAGAATGACCATACACCTGGTTATGGTAGTGCTGCAAGGTTTGTGGCAATGGCTTTGATGGGTGATAATCTGGATAACATATCTCTTCCAGGTGTGAAAATAGATGTTATTATGGGCAGACATGCGGGTTTTCTTACGGCTGCTGCATCTTTAGCAAGAGGAAGAGAAGGTGATGGACCACATCTTATATACTTCCCTGAAAGACCTTTCAGTAAGGAACAGTTCTTGAAGGATGTTGAGGCAGTGTATGCAAAGTATGGCAGGTGTGTAGTGGCTGTATCCGAAGGTATTGCTGATGAAAATGGAGAGCCGATTGCTTCAAAATTTATAAAAGAGGTAGATGCACACGGCAATGTACAGTTAAGTGGAACAGGGGCATTGGGAGACCTTCTGGCAAGTTTTGTCAGGGATGAGTTAAAGATAAGTAGGGTAAGGTCAGATACATTCGGTTATCTCCAGAGGTCCTTCCCTGGAGTATATTCTGAAGTGGATGCAAAAGAGGCATACCAGGTTGGTGTACTTGCTGTAAAATATGCTACTTCAGGAAAACTGGAAAGCGGCTCTGTCTCTATAAAAAGGAAGAAGAGTAAGAAATACGAGGGGTACTTTGAACCTGTAGAACTCACAAAGGTTGCTAAAAATACAAGAAGTATGCCAGATGGATTTATCAATTCTGAAGGCAATAATGTAACAGAGGCATTTATTGACTATGCGAAGCCGCTGGTGGGTAAACTTCCTGATATAGGGATGTTGAAAAAATATCCTGTAAAAAAGGTATAATATTCCTTTTCCAGATGAGAAAAGGATTAAACTGGATAGAATGTGGTGAGATATAAAGGCGAAATCTAAATAGAGATAATATAGTTAAACTTATTTAATATCAATAAAATCCCCATTATGACAAGTAAAAAACCAGTTATTATCTCTATTTTTTGAGAATGTCTTTTAATCACAGAAAATAGATATAACATCTTGCCAACAAGAATTGTGGTTATAATAAAAGGGATGCCTATACCGAGCGAGTAAAAGATAAGAAGGATAACTCCACGTAGTACTGTTTCTTGAGACGAAGCAATTATCAGTATTGAAGCAAGGACAGGTCCAACACAGGGTGTCCAACCAGCAGCAAATACCATTCCTATAACAAAGGCACCAAAATAGCCACTCACTATCTTGTTCATTTGAAGTTTTTTGGTTCTGTAGAGAGGGGTTATTTTAAATATTCCTGCAAGATGAAGACCAAATACTATAATTATAATTCCCCCTACTATCCTTAAGAGATTCTGTTTTGCGAGAAGGTATCTGCCGAGGTATGTAGCAGATGCACCCAGGAGTGTGAAGATAAGTGTAAACCCAGATACAAATGAAAGAACAAGAAAGAAATTTTTCGCAGGGCTTTTACCTTCCTTTATATTTTCAACAGACATCCCTGTGATATATGATAAATACGCAGGGATTAAGGGGAGGATACAGGGACTGAAGAATGAAAGGACACCTGCAGTAAAACTGAATAAGATAGAATAGTTTTGATTTGCTTCCATTTTATATTATTATATATCTTAATAGAAAAAATCTGAAGAAAAGGAGATAAGATGAAGATAAGGAAGGTGAGTCAGAATTTTGATATAGAGCCATTTAAGATGCCACTCGGTTTTAAGGGAGGTTATCTTACAGGTGTATGGCAGACAATTGTATCTGTAGAAACAGAAGACAATTTTGGTATAGGGCTGGGTACACAGAGTGTTTTATGGTCAGATGCAGATGTGTTTTCTTCTCATAGTGAAGCAGGTGGAAATGCGCTGATGTTTTCTGTAACTGAGTATGCCTCCAGATTACTTGTAAACAGAGAGATAGAAAGTCCCATTTCATTTCTGGAGACATATTTGGAAGATATACACTCATATGCAAAAAAGATTACAGGAAAGGAAAATTTAAGAAAGACATTTACGCTTAATTCTCTTGTAGCATTAGATAATGCTCTATGGGTTCTTTATGCAAAAGAAAAAGGAAAGATGGACTTTTTTGAGATGATACCATCATATTATAGGGAAACATTAAAATATAAACACTCTCTCGTTGCCTGTATTCCTCTTATGTCCTATGCGGTTCCTCTTGAGGATATAGGTAAGGCAATAAAGGATGGTTTTTTTACCCTGAAGATAAAGATAGGGTCAGACCCAGAGAAAGATGGAGATAGAGAGAAGATGTTGAAGTGGGACACAGAGAGGATAAAGAGTATCCACGAGAGATTTGGAGACATACCTACACCTTATACTGAGAATGGTAAGCTTCCTTATTATTTTGATGCAAATGGTAGATATGATAGTAAGGAACGGCTCTGGAAACTCATTGATTTTATAGATAAAATTGGTGCACTTGAAATGGTAATAATAATGGAAGAGCCGTTTCCTGAAGAGATGGAAGTTGATGTAAGTGAATTCCCTGTGCGACTTGTTGCAGATGAAAGTGCCCATACGGATGAGGATGTAGTGAAAAGAAAACAGATGGGATATAAAGGGGTAGCACTCAAACCCATAGCAAAGACACTGAGTATGACACTTAAAATTGTTAAAGAAGCAGAGAGGATGGGTATGGACTATTTCTGTGCCGACCTTACAGTTATACCACCACTTCTTGAATGGAACAAAAACCTTGCATCCCGTCTGAAGCCACTACCAGGACTGAAAATTCCTGTTGTAGAGTCAAATGGTCATCAGCACTACAGGGACTGGGACAAACTTATACAGAAACATCCCTATCCTTCAGCAGAGTGGGTAATTCCTTTTGATGGTATATTCCACCTTACATCTGACTTTTATGAAAAAAGTGGTGGTATCTTTGATGTATCAGATTACTATAAGTCAAAAGTTAGAATCTGAAAACGGATTACTGAAATCTATTTTGATTTAATGGAAAGTGTTCTAACTATACTTCCAGCCCTTTTTATACAATCCAGAACATTTTCAAGGTTGTCTATTACTTCATAGATAAGTATAGTTAACTGTGGCGAAAGTGATGTTTTTATAAGCGCCTTTATGAGGTCTCGCCGTCTATCATCACCTTCTTCTTCCATTACTTCAATCTGTGCACAGTCCTCCATAACTTTTCCTGGTTCATTATTCACAAGAGAGTTTATTGCAGATTTAAGTTTTTCAGATGCTCTTACTGCAAGCAAACCATCGTCAAGAAGAAGTTCATCAAGTTCCTCAGAAGGTTCTTTCTCAAAGAACTCTAATAACCTTACAACACCCTTCGCACTGTCTGCTATATCATTCAAACTTTCATTCAAAAGGATAAGGTCCTCCCTGTCTGGTGGTAGAAACATTCCTTTTGAAAGTTCATTCATAATCTCCTTTTTAATCTCATCTCCCTCATGTTCTGCATTTTTTGCTTTATTGATATGTTTATTTTTTGCTTCTACATCATTTTTCATCAATGCTTCAATGCTGTTTTTCATCTCTATCACACACTCATAGGACTTTTCCATATGCTTTAACGCAAGGGATAATACTCCTTTTTCTTCTCTGTCTCCTAACCATGCCAGTATATTTCTTGTCTTTTCCATTCTATCACCCCCATATTATTAAACTTTTTCAATATTTATTGTAAACTTCCAAATGCCAGAGTTATTTTTAAAATTATATATGTTATTATACCTGAAATAAGCGGAGTTACTGCCCATGTTATCAGTATATCTCTTGATAATTTCAAATTCATTGTTTTAATTCCCTGCACTATTCCTGCACCCCAGACCGCCCCGATAATTGAATGTGAGGTAGAAACAGGGATACCAAAGTGAGTATAAATCTGTACATTTAATGCAGTAGCGGTTTCCATAGCGATGGTCATAACGGGTGTGATATGTGCTATTTTAAAACCTACTGTTTCAATAACTCTGTAGCCCCATGTTATCACTCCTATAACTATTGCAAGTCCTCCTATAACTGCTGCCTGTTGAGAAGAAAATTTCTGTGTTCCTATGAGTATTCCTGTGGCATTTGCGACATCATTTGCTCCCCATGAGAAGGCAAGATATGCACTTGTGGCATATATGAAGATATATATTAAAGGATGGGAAAATTTTTTTATGATAGGGGTTTTGAAGAAAGTCATAACAATCGGATAAAGCAATATAGTTAAAATACAGGACCCCAGAGGAGTTAATAGCCAGCATACAAATATCTGGTGTATCTTCTCCCAGTGTAATGTAGTATTCAGTGCCAGTCCACCACCTGCAACCGCACCTACTATAGAATGTGATGTTGAAACAGGAAATTTTTTATATGTTGCAATGGTTACCCACAATGCTGCACTGAAAAGGGCAACGAGAGCAAGGAAATTTCTTTCATTGCAGGGAAGGCAGTTTATATCAACAACTCCTTTTCCAATGGTCTTTATTACATTACCACCTAAAAGTACTGCTCCGAGGAAACTGAATACGCAGGTAATAATAATCCCTGCCCTGACCGACATCATACCTGAACCAATATCCGCACCAACACAGTTGGCTGCATCATTGGCTCCCATTGACCAGCCCATATATAAAGCAGCGAGAATAATAGGAATGAGAATCATAAAAGTAATAAGTTATTTTATAACCAAAATTTTAATTGTTTATTATAACAGAGATACTTATATTGACAAAATGGAATTTTCATATTAACTTGACAGGAATTTTTATAAAAGTATAATGATTATATGAATGATATTGTTTCAACATTGCAAAAAATACATAGAAGTATCAAGCCATTGATATATGAAAGGTTAAAAGAGTTTAGAGGAAACACAACAGAAGAAAGGATAATAAAAGAGTTTTTTTTCTGTCTATTAACTCCGCAGTGTAAAGCAAAGGTATGCTGGGATAATATAGAGAACCTTTATGCAAAGGGAATTTTACAGAAAGGAGATAAAAAAACAATATCAGAGAATTTGTACGGGATTAGATTCAGAAATAACAAGGCAGGTTATATTACAGAGGCAAGAAACAGGTTTTTTAATGGAAGATGTTCTTTGAAAAATATAATTGAAAGTAATAGTCCATCTACTTTAAGAGAATATTTAGTAGATAATGTTAAAGGTATGGGGTGGAAGGAAGCAAGTCACTTTTTAAGGAATATAGGGAAGGGAGAAGAATTTGCTATACTTGACAGACATATATTGAAAGGACTTGTTATGTGTTCTGTGATAGATAGAATACCAGAATCACTTACAAAAACAATATATTTAGATATAGAGGACAGAATGAGAAGATTTGCTAAAAAGATTCATATTCCTCTTTCTCATCTTGATTTTGTTTTCTGGTATCTTTTCAAAAAGGAGGTATTTAAATGAGGAAAGAAGAGATTATAAAAAAGATGGAAGAGAAAGAAGTACAGGCATCTTACCAGAGAATTAAAATACTTGAATATCTTGTGAAACACAGGACGCATCCAACTGTTGATGAGATATATAAAGGTCTATCGGATGAGATACCGACACTTTCAAAAACAACGGTATATAATACATTAAAGGTTCTTATAGAGAAGAAAATTGTTTCACTGGTTACTACAGAAGAAGATGAGGCAAGATATGACTATTCAGAGGATAAACATCTGCATTTCAAGTGTAAACAATGCGGAAATATATATGATATATTTCATAGATGCGATATATTGAAACAGAATGAAATAGATGGACATCTAATAGATGAACACCATATTTATTTCAGGGGGATATGTAAGGAATGCAGAAAAAAGAAAGGAGGGAAGGCAAATGGATAGATATATATGTTCTGTATGCGGTTATGTGTATGACCCTGTAATTGGTGACCCGGAACATGGAGTTGTCCCTGGTACACCATTTGAACAGTTACCCGATGACTGGGTATGTCCTGTCTGTGGTGCGGGTAAAGATAAGTTTGAAAAAGAAAATTCGTAAAAAAAGGAGTTCTGTATGATAGTACAGGAAATAAAAAAAGATGTGTATGGAATAATAATGAATGACTGGGACAGGCGACTGTTTGATGAGTTAATACCACTTCCGGATGGGACTACATACAATGCCTATCTTATAAAAGATGAAAAGAATGTATTAATTGATTCTTCTGATCCGAGAAAGACAGGTAAGTTTTTAAATATTGTAAAAGAGTTAAGTGGAGGGAAGATTGATTATGTTATTTCTCATCATGCAGAGCAGGACCATTCAGGAGGACTTCCAGCAGTCCTGAATATCTTCCCTGATGCAAAGATTATAACCAGTGAGAAAGGTGCCACATTGCTTAATAGATTATTGCTAATACCAGAAGATAGATTTATTACAGTTAAGAATGAAGAAGAAATTAGTATAGGAAAAAGGATATTGAAGTTTTACCATACACCATGGGTGCACTGGCATGAGACAATGATTACCTATAGTCCAGAAGATAAAGTCCTTTTTACCTGTGATCTGTTTGGTTCCCATCTTGCTACAAGTAGTTTATATGCTTCTGATAATAACAGAATATATGAATCGGCAAAAAGGTATTATGCAGAGATTATGATGCCTTTCAGAAATCACATAAGAAAACACCTTGATTTTATTAATACGCTTAATTTTGACATAATTGCTCCGAGTCATGGACCTCTACATAATAAACCAGATTTTATTATCAATGCATATAGTGATTGGGTCTCTGACAATGTTAAAAATGAAGTAGTCATTCCCTATGTCTCCATGCATGGAAGTGTTGAAAAGATGGTTGATTACTTTGTAGATGTACTTATAAAAAGAGATATTAATGTAAAGCCATTTAATCTTACTGTTTCTGATATTGGAGAGATTGCAATGGCTCTCGTTGATGCTGCAACGGTGGTAATTGGAAGTCCTGCTGTTCTCGGTGGACCACATCCTTCAGCCCTCTATGCTACATATCTTTTTAAAGTTTTAAGACCAAAAACAAGGTTTGCTTCTGTTATTGGTTCTTTTGGCTGGGGGAGTAATATGCTTAAGGTAATTACAGAGATGTTACCGAAGGATATAGAGATTATTGAACCAGTAATAGTAAATGGGTATCCACGACAGGATGACTTTGCTTCTCTTGAAAAACTTGCGGATACAATATACAAAAAAAATAAAGAACTCAAATAAAAGGAGGCATATATGGATAAGATATTATATAAAGAGTTAAATGAACAAGTAATAAAGGAGTTATACTCTGCATATCTTTATCTATCTATGGCTTCTTATTTTAATTCACTTCATCTTGAGGGATTTGCCCACTGGATGAAACTTCAGGCAAAGGAAGAGATAGGACATGCAATGAGAATTTATGACTACCTGAATGAAAATGGAGAAAGAGTTATATTTGAGGCGATAGATAAGCCCCCCTTTGATTTTAAGTCCCCTGTTGATGTATTTGAAAAAACATTTGAACATGAAAAGAAGGTTACGAAAAGTATAGAGAATATCTATAAAGTTGCGAGAGAAAAAAATGATTATGCTGCTGAGGTTTTCTTACAGTGGTTTATAAATGAGCAGGTTGAGGAAGAAAAACAGGCACTTACAATTCTTGAAAAGTTGAAAAAGGCAGAAGGTAATGAGCAACTAATTTTAATGATAGATAAGGAATTAGGAGAAAGAGAAGAATAAATAAACAAAAGGAGGGGATATGGTTAAGGAATTATATCAGAGTGCTGACTGGAAGAAGGAAAAACATGTGCCGGTGATTGAGATTATAGAAAAAGATATGGAGAAAGGGATAAAACTTGAAGTTTCTGTTGGTAAAGAGATAAAACATCCCAATACAACAGCGCATCATATTGTATGGATTGATGTATATTTTCTCCCGGAGGGGAGTAAGTTCCCTTATCAGATAGGTAGATATGAATTTCTTTCTCATGGTGCCTCAATAGAAGGTGCAGATACAAGTACTGTATATACAGAACCTGCAGTACATTTGATATTTAAAACATCTAAGGCAGGCAAAATTTTTGCTACTTCCTACTGCAATATACATGGGCTCTGGGAGAGTTCATTGGACCTAACATTATAGGGGGATAAATAAAATGAAAGAGAGGATGGAGAGGTTTAAAAAAGCGATGGTTGATGTATATGCAAAAAAGCCAGAAGAGATGAAAAAGTTCGGAGAATTTGTAGGAACAGTTCTTAAGGATGGGAAACTTGACGTAAAGACAAAGGAACTGATATGTGTAGGCATTGCTGTGGCTGTAAGGTGCAGTTATTGTATAGGAATACATGTAGAGAAGGCATTTAAGGCAGGTGCAACTGAAGATGAGATTTTGGAAGCAGGAACAGTGGCAGTGCTTATGGGTGGAGGACCTGCATATACTTATTTGACAGACCTTGTAGAGGCATTAAAAATGGTAAAAGAAGATAAATAAAAAAACAAGGAGGAGCAAGTGGAAACGGTAAAGATAAAAGGAGAAGTATTTCATTTGGTGGGAATAGATATTGATGTTATTGCTCCTGATTTTTATGTTGTTTCAAATGACCTGAAAGAGGTCAGTTTCTATGAGGCATTTAAGGACAAAATTAAAGTGGTCACAAGTTTCCCGTCCCTTGATACCCCTGTATGTGACCTGCAGGTAAAGGAGTTTAACAGGATAGCCACAGAACTTTCTAAAGATGTTGTTATAATAGGAATAAGTATGGACTTACCTTTCGCTCAAAAAAGATTCTGTGAGATGAATGATATAAAAAATGTTTCTGTCTTTTCTGATTACAGATTTCATTCTTTTTCTTTAAACTGGGGATTACTGATAAAAGAACTCTGTATTATTGCAAGAAGTGTCTTTATTGTGGATAAGAATAACTATATAAGATATTCTGAGATTGTTGAAGAAATTACTACACCTCCTGATTATAAGAAAGCACTTAAAAGTTTAGAAGAACTACTGAAAAGTCCTGATACTCCTGAATGGGAAAGAATAAATTGCTGTTCATGGGAAGAAAAAGAAGGGTTCTTCAAAAAGGTCTTTGAGATAAAAGACACACTTTCTCTAAAATATTTTCTTGAAATACTCTTCTTGATAAAGAAGGAAAGAAAGTTTAACTTTAATGTGGAAATTCGTGAAGATAGAGTTGTAATTACTATTCCTTCCACAAAATTTAATCTGGAAATTGGCTCACTTTTTGATAGTATAAAAGTATAAGGAGGTAATGTATGAAACCCAGAATAATGGTTTTGTATTACAGTATGTTTGGGAATACCTTTATTATGGCAAAGGAGATATGTAAAGGAATTGAGGAAGCAGATGGTATAAGTGTTTTGAGGACTGTTCCGGAACTTATTCCTGAATCTATTATAGAAACAAATGAGAGGATAAAAAAAGCAAAGGAGATGCAGAAAGATGTTTTGATAGCAAAGGTTGAAGATTTAGGAAATATAGATGGTCTTATTGTTGGTTCTCCTACAAGATTTGGTAATATGTGTGCTCAATTGAGAAATTTTCTTGACCAGACAGGTTCTTTATGGGCAAAGGGTGCACTTATTAACAAACCAGTTGGGTTTTTTACCTGTTCTGCGAGTATGCATGGAGGGCAGGAAACGACTCTGATTTCAATGATGTTCAATTTCTTACATCAGGGAGCAATTATAGTGGGTATTCCATATAGTGTTAAAGAACTCATAGAAACCAATAGAGGTGGTACTCCTTATGGTGCAAGTGCAATAGTAGGACTCAATGCGGATAATCCTCCAAATGAGATAGAACTAAAAATAGCGAGAGAACTCGGTAAAAGAGTTACTGAAATAGCGGGTAAACTTAAAAAAGGAGAGTAAGATGAAAAAAGTTATAGTTTATTCAACCTCTACCTGTCCATACTGTCATATGGTAAAAGAGTTTCTGTCTGAAAATAATATTGAGTTTATTAATTATGATGTTGGTGAAGATAGAGAAAAACTTGAAGAGATGATTAGGAAAAGTAATCAGATGGGTGTTCCAGTGATTGATATTGAAGGAGAAATAATCGTCGGATTTGATAAGGATAGGATAAGGTCAGTACTTGGAATGCTATGAAGGAGTATGAACTTATAATTGTAGGCGCTGGTCCAGCAGGGATAACAGCAGGTATTTATGCTGCAAGGAAAAAGATGGATTTTATAATCCTTTCTAAGGATATTGGTGGACAGACGCTTTACAGCTGGGATATAGAGAATTATATCGGGTATCAATTTATTACAGGTCCTGAACTTGTTGATAAGTTCAGACAGCATATTAAAGAGTTTAATGTTAAGATTAACGAGGGCGAGTCAGTAATAAGGATATTAAAGGAGAATAAAGGTTTCAGGTTGGTAACCGTTAAAGGAGAGTATTATACAAAAACAGTTATTGTATCCACAGGAAGGAAGCCAAAAGAACTTAATGTTAAGGGTGAACAGGAATTTAAAAATAAAGGACTTACATATTGTGCTACCTGTGATGCTCCTCTCTTTAAGGATAAGGTAGTTGCTGTTGTTGGAGGCGGGAATGCAGGGCTTGATGCTGTATTACAACTTTCTCGTATAGCAAAAAAGATATATCTGATAGAAATAAAGGATGGACTTACAGGAGATAGATTTGTAATTGAAAAAGTTAAAAAATTAAGTATGGTAGAGATATTAACCAGTACAGAGATTGTTGAAATATATGGAAGTTTTTTGGTAGAGGGTATTAAGGTAAAAGATAGAAACCGGATACGAGAGATAGGTGTTGAAGGGATATTTGTAGAGATCGGTTCAATTCCAAATTCAGAAATTATTGATTTTGTTGACAAGAACATATATGGCGAGATAATAGTTGATTGCAGAAACCACACTTCATATAATGGAGTTTTTGCTGCTGGTGATGTTACAAACGTTTTTGCAAAACAGATAATTGTTGCCTGTGGGGAAGGAGCAAAAGCATCTATCTCTGCATTTGAATATGCAAACTATGTATGAAAAATTAAAGGAGGATGGCTCTATGAAGGAAGGTATATTTTTCGCAAAAGAATTTGAAAGGAATGGTGTAATTTTTTATCTGGAAAAAGGGATGAGGGCAGAAAATATAATTACAAAAAAACTTTTCTATACATTAGCAAAACAGGAGATTGAGCACCTTGAAGCCATAGAGAATTTTATAATTAGTGGTAGATATGACACATATAGAGATAATGTAAAAGAAGTTGAATTTGAAATAAAGAAGTTTTTTGAGTCATTAGAAGAGAAAGATAGATTAGAAAAACAGTTAGAGGTATATAGTATGGCTCTTAATATGGAGAAACATGGTTATAGCCAGTATGAGAAATTTTATAATGAGGCGGTGAATGAAAAAGAGAAGAAGTTTTTTAAATTTCTTATGGGAGAGGAGAGGAAACATATAGAAGCACTGGTGAATGTTTATTCATATATTTCAGAAACAGATGATTGGTTTCATAAAGAGGAAAGCAGGGTCTGGAACTGGATGAATTTGTAAGGTATAATATCCAAAAAGGAGGAAAAATGGGTGTTTTTTTTGATGTGAGCGAGATTTTGCAGTTTGCTATAAGGATAGAGGAAAATGGAGAAAAGTTTTATAGAAAAATAGTAGAAAAGGTACAGGATAATGAAATTAAGAAAATTTTTACATTCCTTGCTGAAGAAGAGGTAAAACATAAAAAGATTTTTACAGAGATGGTTGGTAAGATAGCAAGTTATGAGCCACCTGAAACATACACAGGAGAATATTTTCAGTATCTGAGGGCTTATGCTGATACTATTATCTTTCCACCAGAGATAGAAAGAGAACTTGATACAAAAGGTGGAGTGATTAAAGCGATTGATTTTGGAATAAGGAGGGAACTTGATTCTATAATGTATTATCTTGAGACAAAGGCAGTGGTTCCTGAAACACAGCATTCTGTAATGGATAGGATAATAGAAGAAGAAAGAAGTCATTTTGTCCGGCTCTCTACATTAAAAGAAAAAATACAGAAGGGATGAAAAGGAGGAAAAATGTGTAAGTGCTGTTGTTGTGGGTCAAAGAAAGAAGATAAAAAATTATATGAGTGTAAGAAGTGTGGAAAAACATCCAGGGAAAAGAAAGAGTGTTGTGGTGAGATGATGAAAGAAAAGGAGTAGAGTGTCTGTAAAGATTGTAGGAATTTCAGGGAGTCCGAGGATAAAGGGTAACAGTGAGATTCTGTTAGATACCTGTCTGAAGGTATTAAAAGACAGTGGGGCAGATATAGAGAAGTTTATACTTAATGAAATGAAGTTTGTTCCGTGTCAGGAGTGTGCAGATATAAGAAAAGACGGAAGATGTAAAATACAGGATGATATGCAGAAAATATATCCTGCCATTGAAGAAGCAGATGCTGTTATAGTTGCTTCTCCTGTATTTTTCGGGAGTGTATCCGCACAGACAAAGATGATGATAGACCGTTTTCAGTGTCAGTGGCTCGGTATAAATATCTTTAAAACATACAAAATGAAGAAAAAAAAGACAGGTGTTTTTATTTGTGTGGAAGCAAGTCAGAGGGATGATTTTATAAATAATGCAAAGGCAATAGTAAAAAACTTTTTTGTTACTATAGGTACCTCTTATAAATATGAACTTTTGTGTAAAGGGATTGATGAAAAGGGAAAGGTAAGGGAAAGGCAAGATTGTATTGAGAAAGCAGAAGAGATAGGACGTATTATAGGTAATGTTTGAAAAATTATATAATGGTGGAACAATTCAGTCATATCAGTCCTGTATTACTTGCACTTCTCGCTACTACTTTTACCTGGTTTCTTACTGCTATTGGTGCCTCACTGGTATTTTTCAATACCAGTCCTTCAAGGAAGGTCTTTGATTGCTCTCTGGGGTTTGCTGGTGGAGTTATGACATCAGCAAGTTTTTTTTCACTGCTTCTTCCTGCAATAGAGATTTCAAAGAAAGTATCTTCCATACCAGAATGGGGTGTAATATCAATCGGTTTTACTCTCGGGTGTATATTTTTATACGGACTTGATAAAATTATTCCTCACCTTCACCTTAATGCTCCAATTGAAGAAAAAGAAGGTTATGGTCCAAACTTATCCGTTCCTTATCTACTTATACTTGCTATTACACTCCATAACATACCTGAAGGTATTGCAATAGGAGTTGCATTTGGTGTTCTTAAATTTTCTAAAGTTGGAGCAAATATAATTTCAGCTGTTTCTCTATCTATCGCTATAGGTCTCCAGAATATCCCTGAGGGTATGGCTGTCTCTATCCCCCTTAGAAGTTCAGGTTTTAATAGATTTAAATCATTTTTTTATGGACAGTTATCAGGTATGGTAGAGGTTCTGGGAGGATTTTTAGGTGCTGTTGCTGTAGCATTTTTTCATCCATTACTTCCATATGCATTATCATTTGCAGCAGGTGCAATGATTTATGTTGTAGTAGAAGAGGTAATACCTGAAACCCAGAAGGCAGGTAATACAGATATTGCGACAATGAGTTTCCTTACAGGTTTTCTCCTTATGATGGTGCTGGATACCATTCTTTGACGTGTACTGGTAGGTGTGATATATTTTACACTGGAATGTGTAATTTACGGAGGTAAAAATGGATAAGGAAAAGGCGCTGGAAATGGCAATTACCCAGATAGAAAAAGAGTTTGGTAAAGGTGCAATAATGCGTCTCGGTGAAAAGGCGGTTGTAGAGGTTCCTGTGATTTCAACAGGGGCAATCTCTCTTGACATTGCACTGGGCGCTGGAGGTGTTCCACGGGGAAGGGTAACAGAGATTTTTGGTCCTGAATCATCAGGAAAGACAACCCTCGCACTCCATATAATCGCAGAAGCGCAAAAATCAGGAGGACAGGCAGCTTTTATAGATGCTGAACATGCTTTAGACCCAGGATATGCAAGGAAGTTAGGTGTAAAAACAGAGGATATGCTTATAAGTCAACCAGATACAGGAGAGCAGGCACTTGAGATAGCAGAATCACTTATCAGAAGTAATGCAATAGATATAATTGTTGTTGATTCTGTTGCTGCACTTGTTCCTAAAGCAGAACTTGAAGGAGAGATGGGAGAGAGTGTTATGGGGCTTCAGGCACGTCTTATGTCACAGGCACTTAGGAAACTTACAGGATACATAAGTAAGTCAAAAACCGCAGCAATATTCATCAATCAATTAAGAGAAAAGATAGGTGTCTTTTTTGGAAATCCTGAAACAACACCTGGTGGAAGGGCTTTAAAGTTTTATGCTTCAGTAAGGATAGACATAAGAAGAATAGAGAGTATAAAGAGTGGTTCTGATATCATAGGTAATAGAGTGAAGGTGAAGGTTGTGAAAAATAAGGTTGCTCCACCCTTTAAGGAGACAGAACTTGATATGTATTACGGTTCAGGGATATCAAAGGAGAGTTCTTTAATCAATGCTGCGCTACAGTATAAAGTGATTGAGAAGAAAGGGAGTTATTTCCAGTTGGGGGGAAGTTCTATCGGTCAGGGGATGGAAGGTGTAATTGAAAATCTAAAGAAAGATACAAAACTTTATGAAGAGATTGAAAAGAAAGTAAAGGTAGCAGCAGGGTTAAAAACAGGAGGTGAGAAATGAAAGGAGTGAATATAGGACTTATTGGGTATAAGTTTATGGGTAAGGCACATTCCCATGCCTACAAGGATGTAAGTTTATTCTTTGATTTACCTGTAATTCCTGTAATGAAGGTGTTGTGTGGTAGAGCAGAAGGACCACTTAAAATTGCTGCTGAGAAGTATGGATGGGCTGAATATGAGACGGACTGGAGAAAGGTTGTTAAAAGAAGCGATATAGATATTATAGATATAACAACCCCTCCGAATGCACATAAAGATATAGCAATAGCAGCAGCAAAGGAAGGTAAGGTTATATTCTGTGAAAAACCTCTTGCGGCTACTCTGAAGGATGCTTATCAGATGCTTGAAGCAGTAGAAAAATATGGAGTAAAGCATGCAATATGTTTTAACTACAGAAAACTGCCTGCAATTGGACTGGCAAAGAAATTGATAAGTGAAGGTAAGATAGGGAAGATATATCATATCAGGGCTGTTTATCTTCAGGACTGGATACTTGCCCCTGATTTCCCTCTTGTATGGCGACTGGAAAAAAAGGTTGCCGGTAGTGGAGCACATGGTGACCTTAATGCTCATCTTATAGATATGGCGAGGTATCTTGTAGGTGAATTTGAAGAGGTTATAGGGATGAGTGAGACGTTTATAAAGGAAAGGCCATTACTTAAAGAAACAGGTGCACTTGAAACAGGGCTAAAAGATAAAGAAAAGGCAAAGGAAAAAGGCAAAGTTACAGTGGATGATGCAACACTCTTTCTTGCAAGGTTTAAGAATGGAGTTCTGGGTTCTTTTGAAGCAACGAGGTTTGCAGCGGGCAGGAGAAATGGACAGAGATTTGAAATAAATGGTAGTAAAGGAAGTATTGTGTTTAACCTGGAGCGGCTCAATGAACTTGAATTTTACAGTGTGGATGACCCTGAATATGCCCAGGGTTTCAGGACTATTAATGTAACAGAGGGTTGCCATCCATATGCAGGTAATTTCTGGCCTGCAGGTCATATTATTGGCTATGGTGAGTCGTTTATCAATATGGTGGCAGACCTTCTCATCTCTGTAGCAAAAGGAAAAAATCCAAGTCCTGATTTCTATGATGGAATCAACTCTCAGGAGGTCCTGGTAGCAGTTGAAGAGTCAATTAAAAGAAAAAAATGGGTGAAGGTAAAAGTCCACTAAAACTTTTCTCCTTTTTTTGCATCTAAATATAAAAAGTACTGTAAAAAAAGGAGGATGCAATGAGAAAGATAAAAATTGTTGTGGGAGGCGTGATATTGGGTGTTTTTGTGGCAGGTATTATCTCTTATGCTTTTAATCTACAGATGAAACCACTCCTGAAAAAACAATCAACATCTTCAACTCCGTATATGTTAACCGGAGACAATGGCCAACTTATTACATTACAGAATTCTTTTGTTCAGATAGCAAAGATGGTAAAACCAGCAGTGGTTCAAATAACTACAGAAAAAACAATAACCTACCGTTACTGGGACCCTTTCCAGGAATTTGAGAAATTCTTTGGAGAAGACCCTTTTGAAGGGTTTTTCTCTACTCCGAGACGGAGACAGCAACCTAAGACATATGAAAAGAAACAGCAGGGACTCGGTTCTGGTTTTATAGTAGATGAGGATGGGTATATACTTACAAATAACCATGTTATACAGGGTGTGGATAAAATCATTGTAAAACTTCTGGATGACCCTCATAGCTATGAAGCAAAGGTTGTAGGTACAGACCCGAAGACAGACCTTGCTCTTATCAAAATACAGGTAAGAAAGACACTTCCTACTGTACGGCTCGGTGATTCGGATAACATTGAACCAGGGGAATGGGTGATGGCAATTGGTAATCCTATGGGACTTACAGCAACTGTAACAGTGGGTATTGTCAGTGCAAAGGGAAGGTCCGGTTTTGGAATTACTCAGTATGAGGACTTTATCCAGACAGATGCTGCAATTAATCCTGGTAATTCAGGGGGTCCTCTTATTAACATAAATGGAGAGGTTATAGGAGTAAATACATTTATTGTTTCTCCTGCTGTAGCAGAAGGACTTGGTTTTGCTATCCCTATTAATATCGCAAAACAGGTCTTTTCTCAATTAAAGGAAAGAGGGAAGGTTGTAAGAGGATATCTCGGTGTATATCTACAGCCGATGGATGAAGAACTTGCAACGTCCTTTGGATTGAAAGAAGTGCGCGGAGCACTTGTTTCAAGTGTAATATCTGGGAGCCCTGCAGAAAAGGCAGGCATTCAGGAAGGAGATATTATATTAAAGTTTGATGGTAAAGATGTTAAAAATATGCAGGACCTGCAAATGACGGTTGCCAGTACTCCTGTTGGTAAGAAAGTAAATGTTGTTGTATGGAGGAATAATAAAGAGGTCTCTTTATATCTTATAACTGCGGAGATGCCATCAGAGGAGGAGATGGCAAAGATAGAAGAAAAAGAAAAATGGAGAGGTATGACAGTTTCTTCTATAACTTCTAAGATGAAAGAACAGTTTGGTCTGACTGACACAGAAGGAGTTATAGTAATGGATGTTACACCTGGTTCTCCTGCTGAAGAAGCAGGTATTATCCAGGGAGTTATTATTAAAGAGATAGAAGGGAAGAAGATAAAGAATGTTCTTGATTATAAAAATATTATAAAAAATATTCCCAAAGATAAAAATGTCCGTGTTCTTATGAAGAAAGAAAAACAGAGTATATTTGTGGTATTAAAGGGTGAAAAATAAAAAACTTTATCAAAGGGCAATTAAGCTGCTTGGCAGGAAAAATTATTCAGAAGCAGAGTTAAGAGAAAAAATAAGAGGTGATGCAGAAGAAGAGGAGATAGAAGAGGTTATTGAAGAATGTAAAAAGCAGCATTATTTAGATGATAGTGCACTGGCTGATTATCTTGTAGATAGGTATCTTGAAAAAAGAAAGGGATTCTGGTACATCATATCTGCTCTTGAAAAGAGGAAGATAAGGGAAGATATAGTAAAAGAGATAAAAGATAATTTTAATTTTGAAGTTGAATATAAAAAAGCGGAGGAGTTTGTCCGTAAAAATAGAAAAAGGAAAGACATCTCCTCCATTCTTTTTTCTCTGAAGGCAAGAGGTTTTTCTTATCCTGTGATAAGCAGGATAGCAAAGGAATATATAAAAGGAATAGATAGTACAGAGTAGAGAAAAGGAGAGAAGGCAGTGAAGAGTTCAGAGATAAGGGAATTATATTTGAATTTTTTTAAAGAAAAGGGTCACACTATAGTTCCTGGAAGTGGGCTTATTCCTTTTGATGACCCAACACTTCTTTTTACAAGTGCAGGTATGGTGCAGTTCAAGAAATTCTGGGCAACAGATGTTCCTCTGCCATATACGAGAGCAACTACCTGTCAGAAATGTCTCCGTGCTGGTGGTAAGGATAGTGATATAGATAAAATAGGGATTACAGGGAGACACCATACATTTTTTGAAATGTTGGGTAATTTTTCTTTTGGCGATTATTTTAAGGAAGAAGCGATTGGCTGGGCATGGGAGTTTGTTATTGAACGGTTGAAAATTCCTGAAGAACGTATATGGGTTTCTTATTATAGAAATGACGATGAGACAAAAATAATATGGAAAAAGTTTTTGCCAGAAAAGAGAATTATACCTCTCTCTGAAAAGGATAATTTCTGGGGACCTGCAGGAGACACAGGTGCCTGTGGTCCCTGTACAGAGTTATATATTGACTATGGAAAAGAGAAAGGTTGTAGTAATGATTGTATGCCAGGTTGTGAATGCGGCAGGTTTTTGGAATTTTGGAACCTCGTTTTCCCACAGTATGATAAACAGAAAGATGGTACACTTGCTCCATTAAAAAGGAAAGGCGTGGATACAGGTATGGGACTTGAAAGGATTACAAGGATTATGCAGAATGTCCATTCAAACTACGACACAGACCTTTTTCTTCCAATCATAAAAGAGATTGAAAAAATATCCGGATGTAGTTATGATGATGAAAGAAAGAAGCCATCCTTTAGAATTACTGCTGACCATATCCGTGCAGCTGTTTTTTTGATAGATGAAAACATACTGCCTTCAAATGAAGGCAGGGGGTATGTACTACGCAGGATAATACGTCGTGCAGAAATTACAGGTGCAGACCTTGATATAAAGGAACCATTTTTACATCAATTAAGCGGGATTGTTATAGATATAATGGGAGGAGTATATCCTTCCCTAAAAAAGAATATAGAATTGATAGGAAGGGTTATAAAGGAAGAGGAAGAGAAATACTACTATCTTATAAATTCAGCCAGCAGAAATTTCTATATCGCTACAGAAAAACTGAAAGGCAATACAATACCGGGAGATGTTGCTTTTAAACTTTATGATACATATGGTATCCCGAAGGACTTGCTTGATGATATGTCTTCACAGAGAGGATTGAAAGTAGAATGGGATGTATTTGAAAAATGTCTTAATCAACAGAGGGAAAAAGCAAGGGTTTCATCAGATATTGGGGCGAAGAAAGAAATTATAGCAGGGAATTCTCCACAGATAGAGACCGTATTTACTGGATATGAAACAATAGAAGATAGAGCAAGTGGTATAGCAGTGTATAAAGATGAGAAGAAAGATACATTATATCTTGTTCTTGATAAGACACCTTTTTATCCTGAAAAAGGTGGTCAGATTGGTGATAGGGGATGGATTGTTAAAGAAGGTGAGGGTTTTTCTTTGAGATTTAAGGTGTTAGATACCCAGATAGATGAGAAAGGGATAATATACCATAAGGGTAATATTGAAGGGACAGGAAAACCGGATGATTTTATAGATACGGGATTAAAAGTATCTGTTGACAGGGTATTCAGGAAATGTGTTTCAATAAACCATACAGCCACACATCTGCTTCATTATGCATTAAGAGAAGTTATAGGAAAAGATGTTAGACAGGCAGGTTCTTTTGTTGGAGATACAAAACTACGTTTTGATTTTGTCTGTTTCAAGCAAATTTCAGATGAGGATATACAGAGGGTTGAAGAACTGGTTCAGGAGAAGATATTTTTGGATGCACCTGTAAAGGTTGATGAGATGACACTGGATGAGGCAATAGAAAAAGGGGCTATAGCACTCTTTCAGGAAAAGTATGGTGAGAAGGTAAGAATGATAAACATAGGGGACTATCATAAAGAGGTCTGTGGAGGTACGCATATAACACATACAGGAGAGATAGTTCTTTTTAAGATAACAGGGTTTTCAAGTATAGGACAGAACTTAAAGAGGATAGAAGTGGTAACATATATTGAAGCACTGAAACAGATGGATATGTATAGAAAGATAGTTAATGACATAGCAGCAAAGTTTAACACAGATGAGTTTAAAGTGCTTACAACGATTGAAAAACTTATACAGGAAAATGAAGAAAGAGTTAAGACCATAAAAAGGTATGAAGATATACTTGCTTCAGAGATGTCTTCAAAAATAATAGAGAAAAAAGAATGTTTTAAGACAGGTAAAGGATATTTTGTATCAGGTTTTTTTGATATAGGAGGTATTGATTTTTTAAGCAGGGTTGCTGATATGAGTATGAAAGAGATAAAGGAAGGTGTAGTATTTGTTGGTGGTTCTTCAGGTAAAGAGATATCTTTTGTAGTGAAGGTGAGTTCTGGTTATGCAAAGGACTTTTCTGCAAAAGGACTTGTAAAAGAAATAGCGGGTATTGTTGAAGGACAGGGAGGAGGAAGTGATACATTTGCGAGAGGTAGTGGTAAAAGGACTGATAATTTTAACCAAGCAGTTATAAAGATAAAAAAGGTTCTGAAACTTACGGGGTAGAGATGGTAAAGAAAAAAATAAAAAGTGATGAGGTTAAAATTCTTGAGCAGATTAAGAAGGGAGATGTGAAAGCAAAGGAACAGTTTACCAGAGATAATCAGGGGCTTGTTATATATCTTGCTAAAAAATATGCCTTTACACCTGATATACTTCCAGACCTCATTGCAGAAGGGAATATGGGATTACTTAAAGCAGTTGAGAAGTTTGATGCAAACAAGAAAGTGAAGTTCGGTACTTATGCATATTTCTGGATAAAAAGGTTTATAATAAGGGCTATTCTCCGAGAATTTGAAGTGCTTAAGATACCTGAGAGGTACCAGGACCTAAAGGAAAAGATAGAGGAGGTAAAGAAAGAATATATGTTTAAGAAAGGCAGAATACCAACAGATAATGAGATAGCAAAGAGTTTAAATCTACCTTTAGAGGTATTACAGAAAATGAAAAAATATGCATCCCAGGTTAGGGTAATATCCTCTGATTTCTATGATGGAGAAAAACAGGTTGACCTTTTTGATGTTATGAACTTTACAAGAAAGGAAGACCTATGGGATATATTGAGGAATAAAGATTTATTGAAAAGTATATTTCATAGATTGAAGGAAAAAGAGAAAAAAGCAAATGTGGATATGTGGCTTAAGGTATTAGAAATGTATTATGGATTAAACGGTAGAGTTCCACTTAGTTATAAAGAGATATCAAAAGAACTTAATGTTAGTCGTCAGAGAATCCACCAGATAAAAAAAACATGCCTTCAAGCATTAGCAAAAGAATGGGAAAAAATGAAAAAAGAGGAGGTAGAGAGAAATGAAGGAGATAAAAACACTTATAAGAACAATACCTGACTTTCCTAAAAAAGGTATACTCTTCAGAGATATAACACCTGTTTTGAAAGACCCGGATGCATTCAGAAAGGTTATAGATGCATTTCAGAGAAATACGCCTTTGAATATAGATAAAGTGGTAGCCGTTGAATCAAGAGGGTTCATATTTGGTTCTGCACTTGCTTTTAATCTCGGGGTAGGATTTGTCCCTGTAAGGAAAAGTGGAAAACTGCCAGGGAAGACAATTAAAACAAAGTATGACCTTGAATATGGAACAGATATACTTGAGATACACGAAGATGCAATAGAGAAAGGAGATAATGTTATTCTTGTAGATGACCTTCTCGCTACAGGTGGGACAGCACTCGCTTCCTGTAAATTGATAGAAAAAAGTGGAGGTATTGTAAAAAAGATACTCTTCCTCGTTGAACTTGATGACCTGAAAGGGGTTAAAAAGCTTAAGGATTATGACGTCTTTTCACTTATCCATTTCTAACTAAATGAGAGACATCTTTATCATCTCTTCTGCTATCTGTATAGCATTTGAGGCAGCCCCTTTTCTTATATTGTCTCCAACCACCCACATATCCAGAGCATTTTCAAAAGCAGGGTTTTTTCTTAACCGTCCTACATATACATCATCCTGCCCTGAAACATTAACAGGAACAGGATAACCTGATTTCTCTGGTTGGTCAATAACCTTCACTCCGGGGGAGGAGGTAAGTATTGTTCTTATTTCTTCCACATCTATCGGTTTTTCACACTCTACGGTAACTGCTTCAGAATGTCCATTAAAGACAGGAACCCTTACACATGTCGCAGAGACATTTATACTGCTATCTCCAAGTATTTTGTGGGTTTCTTTTATCATTTTCACTTCTTCTGAATAATATCCTGGGAATTGTTCTGAAAGTCCTCCTATCTCAGGGATAACATTGAAGGCAATCTGGTATGGATAGACAGAGTTTTTGAGTTCTGCCCCTTTTGCATAAGAATGTACCTGTGTCTCAAGCTCATCAACAGCATCCTTCCCTGTTCCTGAGACCGCCTGATAGGTAGATATAATAATCCTTTTAACTTTATACCTCTTATGGATGGGAAATACAGCCATAAGCATAATAATGGTAGAACAGTTAGGATTGGCAATAAAACCCTGATGTTGTTTCAGATGGTGTGGGTTAACTTCCGGAACAACAAGGGGAACTCTATTATCCATCCTGAAATCTCCACCATTGTCTATTACAATAGCACCTTTTTTTACTGCTTCCCATCCAAAGAGTTTACTTGCTCCTTTCTCTCCTTCGGTGCCTGCGAAGAATGCAATATCAACGTTGTTAAAAGAATCAATATCTGTCTTTTCCACCCTTACCTTTTTACCTGCAATGTTCTCTTCTCTTTCTCTCGTTGCGAGTATTTTCAATTCGTTATAAGGGAAATTTCTCTCAATAAGAACCTCAACCATTTTTTTACCTACCATCCCTGCACCTACAACAGCTACATTATATCTTTTCATTTTCTACTCCTTTTTAATATAGAACTTCCAATGAGTCCTGCAAAATATGCCTTTACTATATCAAATGGAATAAAAGGGAGAGAACCAATAACGAATGCCTTATAGATTGAAATGTTTAAAAAGGAAGCAAGCCATATAACACCGCACAGATGTATTATCCCGATTCCTGAAAGCATACCATATATCATCTGTGGTTTTGTTTTCCCCTTTTCTGTAATAACTCCTATAAGATAGGTTGATAGAACAAAACCAGCAATATAACCAGTAGTTGGTCTTAAGATACCATAAGATGCGCCATAGAACCAGTTTATACCTGCCATACCACCTGCAAGATAGAATATCTGACTTAAAGCACCTATTGTTTTTCCGAGAAGGATTCCACAGAGGAGTACAATGAATACCTGTCCTGTTACAGGGACTGGTGTAAATGGAAGTGGTATATATATCTGTGCTGATAAAGCAGTAAGGAGTGTAAAAGATATTCCGAGTGAAAGTTTCTGCACTATTGAAAAGGATGAAAAGGCATCATAATATCTTTCCCATAGTTTTTCCCATTGGGTTATAATTCTTTCCATATCCCCTCCCTTATATACTGGATATTGTCTTCATCAATCTATCCTCATCAATTGAGGGACCTATGAGTGAGAGGTACATATTTCCCTTTCTGAATAATGTCCCTGCAATTTCTTTTACTTCTTTAGAACTCACACTTCTTACTTTTTCTAATGTCTCTTTTATAGATATAACTTTTTCTCTCAGTAATCTCTGTTCTCCTAACCACAGCATATATTCTAAGTTGTCTTCCATCTCCATAAGAATCTGTGAGATAATGAATTTTTTTGCCCTTTTCATTTCACTTCCACTTACTCCTTTATCCCGTACCTTTACCAGTTCATCTATAATTGCTGAAACAGTTTTTTCTGTGTTTTCAGGAGAAACACCTGCATAGATGAGATATGCCCCTGTATCCTGATAGTGTTTCGTCATACCTCTTATCGCATAAGCAAGTCCCATTTCTTCCCTGATTCTATTGAAGAGGCGACTGCTCATATTCCCTGCAAGTATGGTATTAAGTACTGCCAGAGGGTATCGCTCTTTATCAAATCTACTCGGTGCAAGCCCACCCATTACTATATGTGTTTGTTCTGTCTTTTTTGTAAGTTTTTTTATCTTTGGACCGGATGGTCCTTTTTCCCACAGGATGAAGGTATTGTCTGCTTTTCTCTGTACAGGAGAAAGATACCTTTCCACTGCTTTTTGCATCATTTTTTCATTGATATTTCCAGCAATGCTTACCACAATATTTTCAGCAGTATAAAGATTTTTTATATATTGGGACATATCCTTTTTGGTAGTGTTTTTTATACTTTCAACTGTACCTGCAATGGGTTGTCCGAGTGGATGCCCGTTATAAAGTATCTCATCAAAAAGTTCAAAGACATATTTTGCAGGGATATCCTTATACATATTGATTTCTTCTATAATGACATTTCTCTCCTTCTCTATATCTTTTTCTTTCAGAAGAGGGTTCTGTATCATATCTGCAAGAACATCTATGCTTAATTCAAGATACTCTCCTAAGATTTTTATCCAGTAGCAGGTTGCCTCTTCTGATGTGAATCCGTTAAATGTTCCCCCCACACCTTCAATTTCTTCTTTTATCTGTCTGTAGTTTCTCTTTTTCGTGCCCTTAAAGAGTAAATGTTCTAAAAAATGTGAGATACCAGAAATTTTTTCTGTTTCAAATCTACTTCCTGCCTTTATCCATATACCTGTTGATACAGAATGGAACTCTGGTATATGTTTATATATTACCCTTATCCCGTTTTTTATCTTAAACTCCTGCCACTCCATCTTTTTATCCTTTTTTTCTTTTATTTCATTTTTTAGGCAAAATAGTTGACATTTATTATAACTATATTATTATATTCTGACAAGTTCTAATATCTGGAAAGGAGGTGATAGATATATGAGGATTGGTTTTATGATGAAGTTTGATAAAGGAAGGATTGATTTTGCTAACAGAGTTGGTTTTAAGTCCTGTGAGTTAATTGTATCTCCAGAAGATGATTTCTTCCCGGATAAGGATGGTTGGAAAGAAAGAGCGAATGAAGTAAAAGAATGCTATGATAAGAAAGATATACGGATATCGTGTCTTGCAGGGTTTTATGTTAATCATATGGATATAGATAAAACAGATGAATATAAAAAGCGTGTAAGAAGTACCATTGTCCTTGCTAAAGAGATGGGTATTGGTGTAGTAGCTGGTTTTTCAGGTAGAATAGTTGGTAAAGGGTTAAAGGAAAGTATTACGGTTTTTAAGAAGATATGGAGTGAGCATGCGAAGTTTGCTGAAGACCATAATGTAAAAATTGCGTTTGAACACTGTCCGATGGGCGAGTTTCATACACCATCTAATGGGATAAACTTCATGTGTACTCCTGAAATGTGGGATATTGCTTTCAATGAGGTTCCTTCTGAAGCAATAGGACTTGAGTGGGACCCGAGCCATCTTATATGTCAGTTTATAGACCCTGTAATGACACTTAGAAAATTTGGAAAAAGGGTTTATCATGTCCATGCAAAGGACGCACATGTAAATACGGATATTATAAAGGAATATGGAATCTGGTATCCAGGAGCAACTGAACACTGTTTCCCTGGACTTGGAGATACTGACTGGGGGCTATGTATAAAAGAACTCTTACGGCAGGGGTATAAAGGAGACTTGAATATAGAGGGTTGGCATGATAAGGTTTATTGTGGAGATAAAGAAGATGAAGGGTTAATCATTGCTTTCAGATATCTCAGTCGTTTTGTCGTACAGGAATAGGAGGAGAAAAATGAAAATAGGATGTCAGGAAGGGTTATTACCAGGAAGTAACCTGAAAGAAAAATTTGAAATTGCAAAAAAGATTGGGTTTGAGGGAATAGAAATATGGGGAAGTGAACTTCTGAGAAATCCAGAGAAGATAAAGGAATATAAAAAAATCTCAGAAGAAACTGGAATTAAAATTTCAAGTATATGTGTTGGATATAGAAATTCTTTGCTTGAACCAGAACCAGGAGATAGAGAAAAGACGAGAGAGGATATTAAGAGGTTGCTTGAAATAGGAAAAGAAATAGGTGTAGTGGGTTTGATTGTTGTACCTGTTTTTGGAGGTCCTAAGGTTCCTAACCTTTCTCCTTATAGGAATGCATATGAACTTGAAAAGGAACTATTGCTTTCACAATTACCAGAAATTGTTAAAAAAGCAGAGGAAACTGAATGTTGTATATTGCTTGAACCACTTAATAGATATGAGACGCATTTTTTGAACAGATTAGAACAAGCCGTTGAGTATTGTGAAAAGATAGGTAGTGAGTATCTGAAGATATTAGCGGATTTTTTCCATATGAATATAGAGGAAGCAGATATCTCGGAATCATTTAAAAAGGCAGGAAGATGGATTGCTCATGTCCATCTTGCGGATAGTAACAGATTACTTCCAGGGATGGGACATACGAATTTTGAAGGTGGATTCAGAGCACTTAAAGAAGTTAATTTTGAAAATTATATGATTCTGGAATGCTGGGTACCTGAACCAGTAAAAGAGAATCTTGAAAAAAGTTTACGTTTTATGAGAAAAACAATTGAACAGATTAAAAAAGGATAAATTATGAAAAAGATTCTTTATATATACGGAGGACCTGAGTTTCACCCTACAGAATGGGCAGGAAAGAAATTGAAAGAGATACTTTATAGAGATGGAAGGTTTGAGATGGAAATGACATCTGACCTTGATTCCTTTATCTCTCTTCCCTCCAGTGGATATGATGCGGTTGTGGTATATACCACTGGTTTTAAGGAAGACCTTACAGATGAAAGAGAAAAAGGACTTTTGCAGTTTATAAAAAATGGCGGTGGATTTGTCGGGATACATTCGGCAACAGACAGTTTCAGAGGTAGTAGAAAGTATATAGAGATGATTAATGGTGAATTCCTTTCACATCCAGAACATCATGAATTTTGTGTCTCTGTCGTTGATAAACAACACTATATTACTGTAAGAATGCCTGACTCTTTCTCTGTATACGATGAGATGTATCACCTGCAGAATTATGACCCTTCAAAGTCGACACTGTTATTTAAAACAATATGGCAGGGAAAAGAAATTCCTGTTGCTTATACGAGAGATTACGGAAAGGGGAAGGTTGTTTACATCTCTTTAGGTCATACTAAAGATGCATGGGCGCATCCTGAATTTCAGAAGATTCTTATAAGAGCGATTGCATACAGTACAGGTGAAAAACTATCGGATAGAATTGTAGAATGTGGAATTCTTGGTTATGGTCCTGCATTCAATATGGGGAAACACCATTCTGATTGGATTAATTCTACTTATGGGTTAAAAACACTTGCAGTGTGTGATATTGACCCTAAAAGGGTAGAAGTTGCAAAACAGGAATTACC
>JAOAIL010000013.1:6015-34619 GCA_026414725.1 bacterium | reverse complement strand
CCATTTCTCCCCCTTTAGTGTTAGAATTTGGTTTTTGCATATAGGTTTTACTCAATCATTTTTCAGAGAGATTTTCTCTGAGATATGGTATTATTTTTTTATTTTTCAGGTATACAGGGTATAATATTAGTGTTTCTGCACTGGAGGGGTAGCATAGATGGCCTAATGCGGCGGATTGCTAATCCGTTCTGTATCATTTCTAAAAATCCTAAAAAAACCAACAAATTCTTTGTTTTACCAATTTTTATCCCAATTTCACAGTTTTTAACACAATTTTGGCACAAATATGGCACAACAATATATAGTATTAACCCCAATGAGTTGAAATCATTGACATATAATAGTTTAACAGGTTTTAAAAATACTAAAATGGATGTATTCATATTATAAATTTTTAAATTTAAGTTTTACTTTTTTATTTTCTGGGAGTAAAATTAAATAAAAGGAGTTTTAAAAATGAAATATAAATTTTCAGTAATCATAGAAAAAGATAAAGATGGATACTTTGCTTTTTGTCCCGAACTTCAAGGTTGTTATACTCAAGGTGATACATATGAAGAGGTTGTAGAAAATATTAAAGATGCAATACATCTCCACATAGAAGATAGAATTGAAAATAAAGAAGAAATTCCCCAGCCAGAAAATGTAAGTTTAACTCTAATGGAAATCTCTTTATGAGTGAAAAACTTCCCAGAGTAAAAGCAAAAGAAGTTATAAAAGTTTTAGAGAAAATAGGATTTTTTCTTTCCAGACAAAGTGGAAGTCATAAGATATACAAAAATAATGAAGGTAAAAGAGTAACAGTCCCTTATCATTCTGATAAAATTCTACATCCAAAAGTTTTAAAAAGTATTCTTAAAGATGCAAGTTTAACTATTGATGAATTTAAAAAACTTCTCTAGTTAAAAAAGAAAGACACTCTTCAGAGAAGCTAGTAATTTTTCTCATATTTTTATATTTTGGGCATTTTTCTATTATACAATAAAACCTATACTATAAAACCTATACTATAATAAAAAATAGTGGCTATCCATTTAAGTGAAGCACTATATATTTTTTAAAAATTAAATATTAATTTTTAAAAATCCCGAAGAATTGATAATATAGTAAAAACGAAGAAAGGAGGTTAAAAAAGGGGGGAAATGAATAAAAAATTTGTAATTAGTTTAATTCTTTTGTTATTGATTGGTTTAGTTAGTGTAGTTTTAAACTCAAAAGAAGAAACAGAAACTGGCACAATTAGACCTGTAATAAAAGTTCCTTTGGGATATTCAATCACATATACGCAGACAGAAGAATATTTATTAAACAATAACTCATATCGTTTTGGATATGTGAGAGGATATTTTGATGGTTTACAAATGGGTATGGTATTAGGATTTGAGAGAGGTAATAAGATACTTAAAGATCTGGAAGGAATGAGGTATGACCAAGTACAAGAATGTATAGATAAATTTTACAAAGATTATCCTATCTATAAAGATCAATCTCCTTTGTTTGTGATAAATATTGCATTACCAAATTTGAGAAAAGGATTACCTCCATTTCCCACAGAAAAAGAAAACTCTGACAGTGAATAATGTTATCTTTAAAAATTTACAATCTAAATAAAATCATGACCCGCTCATAGGGGATTGCGACAGGTCTTTCCATTTCTCCCCCTTTAGTGTTAGAATTTGGTTTTTGCATATAGGTTTTACTCAATCATTTTTCAGAGAGATTTTCTATAAGGGATAACACGAAATTGATAACTAAGGGATATTTAGAGTAAAATATATACAATTTTAATTTCTGGAATGAGGAAGAATTGATATATATACAATGAGAAAACTTTATGTTGTAATATTTTTTTATCTATATGCCATTGCTTTTGCATCCACTTCTATCAGGAATTTCTCGTTTATTATTTTTGGAGATAATAGGGCACATTCATCTTCAAGTATATCTCAACCAAAAGTTTTCAAAAAAATGATTCAGGAGATGAATTGTTACAAAGACGAAGTCGCTTTTGCTATAAATCTCGGAGATATCGTTAGAGCCAATTCCAGTTCATTAATTTACAAATTACAATTAAATCAATACTTAAAATGTATCAACCAATTATATTTTCCAGTATACAATGTTGTTGGAAATGAAGAGATTTCTGGTCATAAAGAAATAGAAAATATATATAAAGAAAAATTAAGAAATACCTATTATAGTTTTGAATATAAAAATTGTCTATTTATTATTCTGGATACTGAAGAGATAGGACATGAAGGTAATATAGAAGATAAGCAATTGTTATGGCTGGAAAAAGAATTACAAAAAAATGCGTCTATGAAATTCATCTGCATGCATAGACCTTTATTTCCTGTAATTCACAAAAGCCATATGAAGAAAGAAAATTTTTACCAATTACTTACTCTGTTCAAAAAAAATGGAGTAAATGCGATATTCGCTGGGCATGACCATTGTTTTCATAATAGTATTCAGGATGGCATTCTTCAAGTGGTATCTGGAGGAGGTGGAGCACCACTTTATGACCATCCGTCTCCTGGTATAAAAGTACACCATTTCTGTCTCATTACCATCACTGACAATAATATAAAAGTAAAGATGATTCCCATTAGATAACAAACAATATAAATAGGAGTGAACTTTTTCTACCTTCTGTACTATTCGTTAGAATAATCTCTCATATAAGAAACATTTCACCTTTTTTATTTTTCAGGTATACAGGGTATAATATTAGTGTTTCTGCACTGGAGGGGTAGCATAGATGGCCTAATGCGGCGGATTGCTAATCCGTTGTATCGTCGAAAGGCGGTACCGTGGGTTCGAATCCCACCCCCTCCGCTTAAAGGGTTATTACAGGATAGTGTATCCTCCTATGAAAAAGATTCAACAATACCTACCAGTTATACCCAATTAATTTCAAATATCCCTGTCTTTCCTGTCCATAAATGTAGAATTTGAGGGTACTAAATCCGTTATAGAAGTAAAAAGGTAATGACTCCTCCCTCCATTAAGGACTATATTTCCTTCTTATTCCTCAACCTAATCCCTCTCTCCGTCGGGTAGAGAGAGAAAGACAATTCCTCCTCATATGAGGTAGGAGGGAAATTAGATGGGGTGGAAAGTACAGGAAGGTCTCACCCTTACCTATCTTGCCCTGATGGGCTTCGTTCATCCCCCTCACCAACTCAGTGGGAGTGCCAGACGATGCTCTTTATTCATCGCATCGGCACCCCTCTTCCCTCAAGGGCGAGGAAAAGGTGAGGGAAAACATATTAATGTATTACATCACTATCTGTACGATAAATTGACTTTTGAGGCAGTTGGGCTTATACTATCTTTTATGGAAAAAGATTCTGGAATAGGAAAGGAGATTGTGGAGTATTTATCAAATCTGGCACGTATCTCCTTATCAGAGGAAGAAAAACAACATCTTACAAAGGAACTGGCTGATATTATTGAGTATGTCTCTAAACTTTCTAAAATTGAAGCAAAGATAAACACATCAGGAGATATCTCTATAACAAATGTATTTCGTGAAGATAAGGTAAAAGAATCTAAAAGTGCGGAAGATATACTCTCCGGAGCACCTGAAAGGGAAGATAATTTTTTTAAGGTGCCGAGGATTATATAAAAATGGAAAGAAAATATCTTGACTTTGAAAAACCACTGGAAGATATAGAGAAGAAGATAGAACTATTACAGAAAGGTAGGAAAAACGGTGCGGCTGAAAATGCAGAAGATATTGTTCTTTTAAAACAACAACTATCCGAAAAAACAAAAGAGATATTTTCAAATATCACTGACTGGCAGATTGTCCAGTTATCAAGGCATCCAAACAGACCACATACACTGGACTATATAGAAAATATCTTTGAGGAATTTATTGAACTCCACGGGGACAGGGTAAGCGAGGATGATACTGCTATTATCACAGGACTGGGTAAATTCAGGGGCATACCTGTTGGTATTGTGGGGCAACAGAAAGGCAGGGATACAAAAGAAAATCTTTACAGAAAATTTGGGATGGCACATCCTGCCGGTTATAGAAAAGCACGAAGGATAATGAAATTAGCAGAAAAGCTGCATATCCCTGTCATCACTTTCATAGATACACCTGGAGCGAACCCTGATATCAAAGCAGAGGAAGAGGGACAGGCACTTGTAATAGCAGAAAACCTTCTTGAGATGGCGCTGTTGAATACACCTATTATCTGTATAATAATAGGAGAGGGTGGAAGTGGTGGTGCACTGGGTATAGGTGTAGGTGATAGAATTCTGATGCAGGAATATTCCATATATTCTGTAATCTCCCCTGAGGGATGTGCCTCTATATTATGGAAAAGTCAGTCAGCAGTGGAAGAGGCAGCAAAATCCCTTAAACTGACTGCAAGGGCACTTTTAGACCTCGGTGTAATAGATGCTATCATCCCTGAACCACTGGGAGGTGCTCACAGGGACTGGGGAAAAACATTTGAACTGACTGCAACAGCCATTGATGGGACTATAAGAGACCTTAAGACAATGAGGATTGAACAACTTGTAGAGTTAAGATACCAGAAGTACAGAAAGATAGGGTTCTGGAGTGAAGGAGAAGGGAAAAATGAATAAACTGAAACTTGCTTTACCAAAAGGGTCTTTGCAGGAATCAACATTTACACTCTTTCAACATGCTGGTTTTCAGATATATGCTGGAAGCAGGAGTTATTACTTTTCCACAGATGACCCTGATATTGAAGGTGTACTTCTAAGGGCACAGGAGATACCAAAGTATGTGGAGATGGGTGCATTTGACGCAGGTATATCAGGTAATGACTGGATAAGAGAAAACAGGGTAAAAATTGTTGAGGTATGTGAATTAAAGTATTCTAAACAGGGATTCAGACCTGTAAAGATTGTACTTGCAGTTCCACAGAACTCAAAGATAAAAGGACCTAAAGACCTGAAAGGAAAGATAATAGCCACAGAACTTGTCAATCTCACAAAGGACTATCTTAAGAAATATAAGGTTAATGCAAAGGTAGAATTCTCTTACGGCGCCACAGAAATAAAAGCAGGGACTCTCGTAGATGCTATTGTTGAAATCACAGAAACAGGCAGCACCCTTATTTCTCATAACCTTAAGATAGTTGATGTATTGATGGAATCCGCACCAAAACTTATAGCAAACAAGAACTCATGGAAAGATAAATGGAAAAGAGAAAAACTTGAAAATATTGCTTTGCTGTTAAAAGGTGCTCTTGAGGCAGAAGGGAAGGTAGGACTGAAAATGAATGTTGAGTGTGGAAAACTTGAAGAGATTATAAAGATACTGCCTGCAATGAAAAAACCAACGGTATCCCCACTCACAGATAGAAAATGGGTTGCTGTGGAAACCATTATTGACAAAAAAACAGCAAAAGTTCTAATACCTGAACTTAAAAGACGTGGTGCACAGGGGATTGTAGAATACCCGTTGAACAAAGTGATATAAAAAAAGGAGATGTCTATGCCGTGTGGAAGGAAAAGGAAAAGAAGGAAGATAAAGACACACAAAAGGAAAAAGAGAAGAGCAGCATTAAGACATAAGAAGAGAAAAAGATAAATATGCGTTATATATTTACAGAGATTGTGTTATTATCCATCCTTATTTCTGGATGTGCCCATATACCACATTCATATAAGGGGAGGGATATTTATGCCTATGGAGTTATTGCTGAGAGAGAAAACAGAATAGACGATGCTATCCATTATTATAAACAAACTATTCATAAGGCAGGAGAGGATAGTTATCTCTATGTGAAACTGGGAAACCTCTATCTTAAGAAACAGGATATTCCATCAGCAAAGCAATGTTTTTTCAGAGCCATAAGGATTGACCCTAAAAGGTATGAAGCACTCTTCGGACTCGGATTTTCTTATCTATTAGAGAAAAACTATAATCTCGCTGTTATCTATATGGAGCGAGGGCTTGCACTGGATAAAGAAAACTACTCTATAAGGATGATTCTTTGCGACCTGTATGCAGGAATGAATCGTCTGGAGGATGCAGAAAGGCATTATAAATATCTTGTTGATGTATTCCCTGAAAATTACCTTTTTCATTATAACTACGGGAATATCCTTGAACGGCTCAGGAAGAAAGATGAAGCAGAAAAAGAGTATTTAAAATCAGTAGAACTTGCCCCTTTTTTCTGGAAAGGATATTTTTCTCTCGGGCTTCTATATGATAATCTCGGAAGGAAAAATGAAGCACTTAAATGTTTTGAAAAAGCGGTATCTCTAAATCCTTCTGAAATTATCTCTTACTCATTTCTCGCCAGTGCTTATTATTCAGAAGGGAACAAAGATAAGGCAAAGTATTATCTTGAAGAAGCAATAAGAAATGGTATAAAGTCAGCACATCTCTATCAGTTTTTGGGAATAATATATATGGATGAGAATAACTATGATAAAGCAGAAGAAGTACTACGACAAAGCATTGAGATTGAGGACCTGTCAAATACGAGGTTCTATTTAGGTGTCATTTATGATAAGAAAGAACAGAAAGAAAAAATGGAAGCAGAGATGAAGAAAGCCATAGAGTTGAACCCTGATAATGCTATGGCTCTCAACTATCTGGGTTATACATATCTTATTCAGGATAGAAATATAAAAGAGGCATATGAAATGATTAAGAAAGCGTGTAAAATTGAGCCGGATAATGGCGCATTTTTAGATAGTTTGGGCTGGGCATACTATAAAATGGGAAAATATACAATTGCTAAGAGTTATCTTGAAAAAGCAGTAGAGAAAGAAAAGGATGCTGAAGTGTATGAACACCTCGGATATGTATATATGAACCTTAAAGAGTATGAAAGTGCTCTTCTCTGGTTTACAAAGGCATATGAGATAAGTAAAAAAGAGGAAATAAGTAAAATCATTAATAAAATAAAAGAAAAAATTTCCCAAAATGGCTCTGATTGAAAAGGTCTCTCAACAACCAGACCTCCTTAAAAAACTTTCTATAAAAGAGATAGAGACACTTGCGTCTGAAATAAGACAGGTGATTATAGAAACGGTCTCTAAAAAAGGGGGGCATCTGTCCTCCAATCTCGGTATTGTTGAACTTACACTTGCCATGCACAGGGTGTTTGATATCCCGCCAGATAAAATTATCTGGGATGTGGGACACCAGTGCTATGTTCATAAACTGCTTACAGGTAGATATGAAAAATTTTCAGCATTAAGGGAATACGAAGGTATATCTGGTTTCCCTTCTCCTGAAGAGGATATAAGAGATATTTTTAAGACAGGACATGCAGGGACTGCTATATCATCTGCAACAGGACTTAAAACAGGACAGGACTTTTTTAATGATAGAGGTAAGGTAATTGCAGTCATAGGTGATGGTTCTCTTACCAATGGACTTACATTTGAAGGACTGAACTTCCTCGGCTCGCTCGGTAAAGAACTTTTAATAATCCTTAACGACAACAGGATGTCTATCTCCCCTACAAAAGGTGCTTTATCATACTATCTTACAAAATTGATAACCTCCCCTTTTCTTAATAAACCCAAAAAAGAGTTTATGGAGGTGCTAAAAAAAATACCGGGGATGGGAGAAAATATAATCCATTTAGCAAAGGACCTTGAGAAAAGAGCAAAGTATCTTATAGTCCCTGGTGTATTCTTTGAAAAGTTAGGACTCCATTATTTCGGTCCAATAGATGGGCATAACCTCCAGGAATTGGTTGAGATACTTAATAATATAAAAGAGATAAAAGAACCTGTTATACTGCATACCATTACAAGAAAAGGTAAGGGATACAGATTTGCAGAAGAAAGACCTGATGACTTCCATAGTACAGGTCCTTTTGACATAAAGACAGGGTCCGGGATAAGTATCTCAAACCAATCAGCAGGAATCTCTGTGGGGAAGATACTTGAAAATTTAGGAGAAACGAATAGCAGAATTGTTGTTCTTACGGCAGCAATGGAAAAGGGGTTAGGACTGGAGGGTTTTGCAAAAAAGTTTCCTGAAAGATTTTTTGATGTTGGTATTGCAGAGGGACACTGTGTAACATTTGCAGGGGGTCTTGCTAAAGCAGGAATGAAGGTATTCATAGCTATGTATTCAACATTCCTGCAGAGATGTTATGACCAGATATTCCATGATATATGTCTTCAAAAACTTCCTGTGGTATTTCTCATTGACAGGGCAGGTATAGTAGGAGAAGATGGACCAACACATCAAGGGATATTTGATATCTCTTTCCTGCGGACACTGCCTGATTTAAAAATATTTACTCCTTACAGTATGGCAAACCTTGAATATATTATAACAAACTCTCTCAATGAAAAATATCCCTGTTTTATCAGATACCCGAGGGGAAAACTTCCTGAAAAACTACTACCTGTAAAACACGATGGCAGCAATACAGTTATTCTTGCCTGTGGAAGTATGGCAGAATATTCTATAAAGGCATGTGATATTCTTGAAAAAGAAAATATCTATGTATCCTGTCTGCCTGTTGATATGGTAAAACCACCTGATGAAGCACTGCTGAATGAGATAAATTCTTTTGACAGAATTGTTACTGTGGAGGAAAATACTATATCCGGTGGTTTTGGTTCATCTATATTAGAATATTTCAATTGCAGTAAAGACATCTTAAGAATCGGGTTGCCGGACACTTTTATTGAACAGGGGAAAAGAGAACTCCTTTTAAAGAAATATGGTCTGAGTGAAGAACAGATAGCAGAGAGGATAAAGAGTTTTATAAAGGGAGGACTATGATTAAGAATGTCTTTATCTTACATAACCCTAAAATCAAAGGCATAGAAAAAGAGCGGACAAAGGTAGAGGGTATATTGAAAAGATATGGGGCAGTTGTAGAAGATAGCCCTGAAGATGTGGATTTAATCATCACTATGGGAGGAGATGGGACATTTTTAAAGGGAGTTCATCTTACAAAAGATATTAATACTTTTGTATATGGAATTAAATACGGAAAGGTGGGTTTCCTAACACATAGTTCCGATGATATAGAGGAAAATCTAAAAAAGGTGCTCATTGGTAAATTTAAGACATCTAAAAGGATACTGTTAGAGATTAGTATAAGAAAAGGGAACAAGATATTGAAGGACTTCTGCCTTAATGAAATTGTTGTATTCAGAAAAGGAATAAGGATTATAGATATCTCTGTCCTTTCTAAAAACGAAGAGATATTCAGCAGATTAAGATGTGATGGAGTTATTGTTTCTACCCCTACTGGTTCTACCGCACACTCCCTTTCTGCATATGGACCTGTAATATCCCCTGATACAAAATGCCTGCTGATAGTTCCTGTAGCACCCCATACCCTGTGCTGGCGCCCTGTGATAATTCCTTCAGACGAGACCATCTCTATTGATGTCTCACCAGACGCACTTATTGCTATTGACGGACAGAGGGAGATACAGGTAAGCACCTCTGATAAAATAGTTATCAAAAAGTCAAAAAAGAGGGTGAATATTATTATAGATGATACTGCCTTTTTCAGTAAACTGAAGTCAAAATTTCACTGGGGGAGTTGAATGTTTATTGTAAATGTAAAAAAAGAAAGGTGTAAGGGATGTGGTCTCTGTATAGAGGTATGCAAGCAAAAGATGTTCTGTATATCAAAACTATTTAATAAGATGGGCTACCACTATATTGAACCAGAAGGAGAGGGAAAGAACAGTTGCAATGGATGTCAGAGATGTGTTATTATATGCCCCGATGTTGCAATAGAAATTCTGAAGAAAAATAACGATTAGTATTTTAAGGTCCTTTAATTTAATTACCGGAGGAGTTATGAAGATAGGTGTAATACCTGATTGTTTTAGGGTCCCTATAAAGGAAGGGATAAAGAAGGCAGCGGAGTTAAAGTTGGATGGAATCCAGCCATATGTGACATATGGGGACTTAGACCCTAAAAATCTCTCAAAGACAGGGAGGGAGGACTTAAAGGCACTGGTAGAACGTCTCGGGTTAAAGATTTCTGCTATTGTAGGGGACTTTGGAGGACATGGATTTGCAGACCCTAAGACGATTGACTGGAGGATAGAGAGGACAAAAGAGGTAATAGACCTTGCGGTAGACCTCGGAGTAAATGTAGTAACGACACATATAGGAGTAGTTCCTGAAGACACAGATGATATTGCGTGGAAGACAATGATAGAGTCATTACCAGAGGTAGGGACATATGCATATAATAAAGGGGTATATCTTGCGACAGAGACAGGACCGGAGACAGCAGAACTTCTTAAAAAACTTCTTGACACAATTGGAAACCCTGGGCTGAAAGTGAACTATGACCCTGCCAATCTTGTAATGGTTATAGGAGATGACCCTGTAAAAGGAGTTTATACTCTGAAGGACTACATTGTACATACACATGCGAAGGATGGGATAAAACTACCTGATGAGGACGGTAAGAAGAGATGGAAGGAACTTCCACTGGGTGAAGGAGATGTAAACTTTCCAGAGTATTTGAAGGCGATGAAGGAGATTGGATATACTGGATTTTTCACCATTGAAAGGGAAGTAGGGGACAACCCGGAAGCAGACATAATAAAAGCGAGGGACTTCTTGAGAGCCCTTGAAAAAAAGATAGGGATATAACCTTCTCCCTTTAACTCTTTCCCTGTGTGGAAAAGAGAATTAAAGGTGGGATTTTTTTAAATAAAAAACAAGGAGGAGATAATGAGAGTTGGCGTGCAGATGTATACACTTAGAGATTATTGTGGAACAGTAAAAGATACAGCAGAGACATTGAAAAAAGTAAGGAATATAGGTTATAAGGTAGTACAGATATCAGGGATGGCAGAACCAAAAGATGTAAAAGAGATGAAAAAACTTCTTGATGACAATGGCCTATATCCATGTTCTACACATATTGATTATAATAGGTTATTGAAAGAAGTAGATGCAGCAATAGAAGAACATAAAATCCTCGGTTGTGAAGCAATTATTTGTCCTGGAATACCATGGGAACTCCATAATAAAGAAGGGTATCTCAAAGTAGCAGAGGAATTTACAAAAGTAATAAAAAAATTGAAAGGGACTGGTCTTGCCTTTGGATATCACAATCATGGTGTAGAATTTCAGAGATATGATGGGAAGACAGGACTTGAGATACTTTTAGAGAAATGTAAGGGAATGGAAGCAGAGATTGATACATACTGGGTTCAGTATGGTGGTGGAGACCCTGCATACTGGATAGAGAAGTTCTCTGGTAGATGCAGTCAACTACACTTTAAGGATATGGGAATGATAGATAATAACCAGGTAATGCCACCTATTGGAGAAGGGAACTTAAACTGGGAAAGGATAATAAAGAGTGCAAAAAAAGCAAAAGCAAGATACTGTCTCGTGGAGATGGACACTCCCACAATAGATGCTTTTGAATCATTAAAAAGAAGTTTTGACTTTCTTATTTCAATGGGTCTTAAGGTGTGATTTTAGGAATTCTGGTATAACGCACCATCAACCGGCTGGACAGTGTAGAACGCGGGTTTCATCCTGAATGTCCGTTCATACATAAAGGTAAGTTCTGCAATAAATTCTGGAATTGTATTTTCTTCCAGAAGAACAAGGCAGCAGCCACCCATACCTGCACCTGTAAGCCGTGCTCCTTTTACTCCTTCAAAATTTTTTGAAAATCCTACAATGAAATCAAGTTCTTCGCAACTTACCTCATAAAGTTCCTTTAAACTTTTATGGGACTGATACATCAAACTTCCAAAACCATCAAAATCATTTTTTTCAAGACATTGCACTGCTTCCATAACTCTATTATTTTCTTCAACTATATGCAGTGCCCTCTTCCAGACCTCCTCTGAAAGTATATTTTTATAAGGAGTAATATCATCAAGGTCTGTCAGAAATTCAATATCCTTATATTGTTTTATTATATTTACTGCTTCCTTCACAGAGACAACACGCTTGTTATAAACAGAAGAAGATAAACTCCTTTCTTTCTTAGTATCTACAAGCAAAAATTTTAAGTTTCCTGTTGATAAAGGTGCATACTTATATTCAAGTGTTTTACAGTTTATAAGAATTGCACTCTCTTTTTTTGCAAGGTATATAGAGAACTGGTCCATTATTCCACAGGAAACCCCTACAAATTCATTCTCTGCCCTTCTTGCAAGTTTTATAATCTCCATTGGTTCAAGGTCTATACCTGTAATCTTCTTAAACAGCACTGCTATGGATATCTCAACCGCTGCTGAAGAACTCAGTCCGCTTCCCACCGGTATATTTCCACCGATAACAATCTCTAACCCCGGGACTTCTATCCCTAATTTTTTAAACTCATTTAAGACACCGAGAATATAGTTTGCCCAGTGGTAGTCCTTCTGATAAAAAATATGCTCTGTATCTGTTTCAAATGACTGATTGTAGTTAAAGGAAATAAGTTTTATTTTGTTATCCTGCCTTTTTCTCCCAGAAGTATATATAAATCTATCCACTCCTATAGGTAAAACATAACCACCCTGATAATCAATATGCTCCCCTATTAAATTTGCCCTTGCCGGTGTGGTAATTGTAATAATATCTCCTGTACCAAAGTTTTCTAAAAATATCTTTTGTATCTGTTCTTTCATAGAAAAATTATAACACTTTTTAAGAACAATTTACACTTTTATTTTTTAATAAATTGGTATAAAATAATTAACAAAAGGAGATTTATGGAACAGAAAAAGATAGAAAAGCAACTATCTTTACCATTGAAAAATGCTGTACAGATGAGTTTCAGGAATATGCGGGTGCGTTTTGGAAGGGCAATTATTATAACTATGTCCATTCTGTTAGGTATTGCCTTTTTAATGTCTGTACTTACAGGGAATGCCTTTACAATGAGTTTGATACAAAAAGGACCTGAGGAAATCAAGGTTCTGTTGATGGCAGATATTGTAGAGATGAAAACAAGACAGGTATGGCTGGTCTCTCTTTCTCTTCTCGTATGTACTGTTGGAATTGTCAATGCTATGCTTATGTCTGTTACAGAAAGGTCCAGAGAAATAGGAACAATGAAGTGTCTTGGTGCACTTGATAAGTTTATTGTTGAACTCTTTCTTCTTGAATCTCTTGCTCATGGTATCGTGGGTTCAATTGCAGGGGCTCTAATAGGTATACTTACAATGACTGTGGTATATCTTATACAGTATGGGATACTTATTATCAAACTTTTCCCTGGAGGTACTATATTAAAATATATGCTTTTAAGTATCCTGCTAGGGACATTCCTTGCAGTTGTTGGTGCACTTTATCCTGCATATGTATCTGCTAAAATGGAACCGGCTGAAGCAATAAGAAGAGAAGTTTAATATATTAACTTAACAGAAATGTTAAATACAAGGGGGAGAAAATGCCAAAGGAAGCAATAGTCAGAACAATAGGAGTAAAAAAGAGTTTTATATTAGGTAAGGTGCCCCTTCATGTTCTTAAAGGTATTGACCTTGAAATACTTAAAGGTGAATACATATCCATAATGGGTCCTTCTGGCAGTGGTAAAACCACCCTATTTAATATGATAGGGGGACTTGATAAACCATCTGAAGGGAAGGTATATATTGATGAGGTTGATATTGCACAACTTGATGCCTATGAACTTGCATGGTTAAGGTGCAGAAAGATTGGCTATATATTCCAGACATTTAACCTTATCCCTGTAATGAGTGCTCTTGAAAATGTTATGTTGCCTATGATATTTGGAGGACTTTCAACAGATGATGCGAGAGAAAAGGCAAAGGGATTACTTGAGACCGTTGGACTTGGACACAGAATCAACCATAAACCCTTTGAACTTTCAGGAGGACAACAACAAAGAGTTGCTATTGCCAGAGCACTGGCGAATGACCCTGCAATCATTCTTGCAGATGAACCCACAGGAAACCTTGACCTGAAAACAGGTAAAGAGATTATAAATCTTCTACGAGAGATGAATAGAGAAAAAGGAGTAAGTATCATAACTGCTACGCATGACCTCAAAATGTTAGATGTATCAGACCGTGTTATATGGCTCAGAGATGGTTTGATAGAACGGGTTGAAGACAGAGAAAATATAACCATAAAGGTAGGTGAAGTGGAAGGAGAAGAGGCAGGATAATGTATCTATGAAAAAAAAGGGGATTGGAATTATTGGATGTGGTAATATGGGGTCTATCCTCATAGATGCAATTGTATCAACAGGGCTATATCCACCTTCCAGTGTATATGTATCAGATGTAAGAAAGCAAAATGTAAATAAAATTAAAAAGAAATTTGGTGTCTTATCTTCTGACAACAGAAACCTTACAGAAAAGTCAGATATCATTATCATAGCGGTTAAGCCCAATAATGTAAAAGATGTTATCTCTGAGATAAAGGATATTCTTACCCCTTCCAAGGTTATAATATCTATAGCAGCAGGACTATCAACAGAAAAGATTGAAAAAATTATCGGTAAAAAAGCCATACCTATAATAAGGGTAATGCCAAATATCAATGTAAAGGTTAAGGCAGGTATTATTGCTTACTGTAATGGTAGATATGCTAAAAAATACTGTAAGATAGTAGAAGATATCTTTTCTCCATTGGGTATTGTATTAAAACTTCCTGAAAGGATGTTTGATACAATTACAGCAATTTCTGGTAGTGGTCCTGGCTTTCTTTTTTATATAGCAGAAACCATTCAGAAAATAGCGGAAGAGAAACACCTCACCAGAAAACAGTCCGCTCTCATAGTTAAATACCTTTTTTATGGTTCTGCAAAGATGCTTTTTGACACAGGGATAGAACCTGCCATACTGAAATCTATGGTAACCTCTCCCGGTGGTACAACACTTGCAGGGCTTGAAGTATTTGAAAAAGAAAAATTTCCATCACTTTTGAAAAGGGTTATTGAAAGGGCAGAAAAAAGAAGTAAAGAATTAAGGGGAAATTTATGAAAAAGGTAGGGATTATTGGTTATGGGGTTGTAGGAAAGGCATTTGTTGATGTCTTCAAGGATAAATTAAACTTCTTTATATATGATAAATATATTCCTGAATATAATAACCTTGAACGAGTGGTAAAAAACTGTCCTGTTTTATTTGTTGCTGTCCCTACACCTATGTATGAAGATGGCAGTATAGATATATCCTGTGTAGAGGATGCTTTACAAAGTATTCTCGCTGTTGATATCCCTCGTAAAAAACTTCCTATAGTAGTCATACGTTCAACTATTGTTCCGGGTACAACTGCGAAACTACAGAAAAAATTCCATAATTTGCACCTCGTATATAACCCTGAATTTCTGTCAGAAAGAAATAGTTTAGCGGATATGGAAAGGACTGATAGAGTGGTTATTGGAGGTCATATTAAGTACTGTAAAAAGGTAGAGGAGATATACCGGCTTGTATTTCCCTATGCACGTTATATCATTACAGATACGACAACAGCAGAGATGATAAAATATGCCGCCAATGTTACACTTGCAGGGCAAGTAATGATAGCCAATGAACTTTACCAGATATGTCAGAAACTCGGTGTTGACTGGGCATTTGTCAGGAATGCTATTATCCTTGACCCGCTTATAGGCAGGAATACAAAAGTACCAGGACCTGATTGTGATTTAGGATTTGGTGGCAAGTGTTTACCTAAAGACCTTAATGCACTTATTCATCTTGCAAAAGAAATAGGATATACCCCGGAACTGTTAATTCAGATATGGAAATCCAACCTTAAAGTAAGAAAAAATAGAAACTGGGAAGTTATAAAAGGTGCGGTATCAAGAAGAAATAAACAGTGAGTAAAGATAGGGATTGTATAACACCTGCTTTTAATAGACAGTTTACAGAAAATTACTTAAATTTAACGAGGAGGACAGATGAATGAGTTTGAAAAGATAATGGAGGCAGTTGAATATATAAAAAAGCAGTCCTCATTGAAACCAGACATTGGAATTATACTCGGAACAGGGCTGGATAAATTAGCAGATAGAATAAAGAAGGATGCCGTTATTCCGTACAAAGATATACCTCACTTTCCTGTATCAACAGTAAAATCACATACAGGAAATCTTGTACTCGGGAAACTGGGAGGTAAAAGTGTAGTTGCCCTTCAGGGAAGGTTCCATCTATATGAAGGGTATAGTGCTGTCCAGATAGCACTTCCCATAAGGGTAATGAAGTTTTTAGGAATAGACACTCTTCTTGAATCAAATGCTGCAGGTGGACTAAACCCTCTATTTTCAAGAGGAGACCTTGTTATTATTACTGACCATATAAACCTTATGGGGTATAATCCACTTATCGGATACAATGATGAAAGATTTGGACCGAGATTCCCTGATATGAGTTGTGTATATGACCCTTCCCTTATAAAAATAGCAGAGGATGTTGCCCTTGAACTAAAGATACCTGTTAAAAAGGGTGTGCTTGTAGGACTTACAGGTCCAAATCTTGAAACAAAAGCAGAGTATAGATTCCTCCGGCTTATAGGTGCTGATATGGTATGTATGTCCACAGTCCCTGAGGTTATAGCAGCAATACACATCGGATTAAAGGTTTTCGGAGTTTCAGTAATAACAGATTTGTGTCTCCCTGATGCCTTAAAACCGGTCTCTCTGGATGAAATTATTGAGGTTGCATCTAATGCAGAACCAAAATTGACAGAACTTGTAGAAAAGGTTATAATAGAACTTTAATGGCTATGAATAAAAAAGAAAAAGAGATTGAAAAGAAGGAAAGGATTGATAAAAGGACGATACGGTGTAGAATCTGTTTTATGGTGGATAGTTATACACCGGATGAAAAAAAATGTAAGCACTGCGGAGCAAAGATATTTATTATAGATAGTGTATAATCTATATCGTCCACAGTTATAAAGAATAAATTTTCATGGCATTGACTTATTATTTTTGAAATTCTTTAAAGGATTGGAGGTGACAAATTTTTAATGAGGAGAAACCCTGACTTTGAACGTATATTCAAACAATTCAAAAGAGATGTAGAACGAGAAGGAATTATAAGGGAGTTAAAGAAAAAAGAGTTTTATGAGAAACCCAGCCAGATAAGAAGGAGAAGAAAGGCAAGAAAAGAAAGGAGAGCACCCGTAAGATAAAAATGTCCTCCGTTCCATCAGTTTACACCATCTCTTTTAACTCAAGCGTTGACCATACATTTTATCTTCGTTCCATTAGGTTTGATGATATCAACCGTATAGAAAAATCCCGTATAGATGCCGGGGGCAAAGGGTTGAATGTTGCCCGTATGCTTAATATACTCGGATGTCCTTCCACTGCACTTACATTTTTAGGTGGACCAAATGGGACTATATTAAAGAAACTTCTTGAAGATGAACAAGTCCCTTTCAGATATGTTCCTATTAAGGGAAATATCAGAAATATATTTAACTTTATCGCAGGTAAAAAGGTCTTAAGAATTAATGAAAAAGGTCCCTCTGTATCCAGAAAAGAGAAAGATGCCTTTCTTAATCTTATCTATTCCTTAAATATTTCTAAAGGGGATATTGTTTCCATATCTGGAAGCGTACCTCCTGGAATAGAAAAAGACATTTACAGAAGAATAATTAAAAGGGTTCTGGCAGAAGGAGGTATAGTGGTACTTGATGCGGACGGAGATGTGTTAAAGGAAGGGATTAAAGAGAAACCCCATATTATAAAACCAAATCTGTGGGAGTTAAGCAGGGCTACAGGGAAAAAGATTCGCTCATTTAAAGACCTTCAATATATACTGAGTTCCATCATAGATAAAGGGATATCCAATATACTTTTAACCAACGGAGAAAGAGGGGCAATTCTTTTTTCCAATAAATGTTTTCTTTATGGTATACCCCCTTCTATCAAAGCAGTAAGCACCATAGGGTGTGGAGATACCTTTCTGGCTGGTTTTCTCTACGGATACTGGAAATCAATGTCCCCTGAAGAATGTTTATCTCTCGCTGTGGCTTCTGGGGTAGCAAAGGCATTAAAGGAAGGAACATGTATGCCAGATAAATCAGATGTGAACGATATATTAAAAAAGGTAAAAGTTGTTAATGCCTCTAAAACTACTTTAATGTCTTTCTTTTAAGAAAAAAAGTATGACTGCACCGATAACACTCTGAATAATAACACTAAGAAGGAATATTATAGAAAGTGCAAAAGCATTTTCCTTCCCCATAGATGGTGTAAAAAAATAGACATAGGTAAACTCCCTTATACCAAGTCCACCGAGAGATGGTACCAGCGTTGCTGTCCATATAATAGGAATATAGATAAAAAATTGTATTAATGAAGGTTGTGCTATATCTTTCCAGAGAATGGAAAGCGCCATAATATAGTTATTTACAATAGATATTGTCTGTAACAAAAAACTAATAGTAACTGCATAAAAAAGCCATCTTCTTTCTGATAAATACCTGTTAAATGCAGTATAGGTATTTTCAAGGGTCTCCTTTAATCGCTGAGGGAGGAATTTTTGAAAAGGGGAATAGAAGAATGATGCAAAAGTCCTGTATGAAAAAAACATAAAAACAAATAATAAAAAGGTTATAAGAAACAGCAGGAAATACTTTACTCTTACAGGAATATCAGGTGTTAGCAGACCTGCTATCACTCCCATCGTTATGACTGTAAGAGCACCTATAAATCTATCTATAATGACAGAACTCCCTAAAAGTAGTTTATTCTCCTCCCCCTTAACAAGGTAGAAAACCTTGGCTATATCTCCTCCTGCGCCTGTTGGCAGAAAGTTATTAAAAAGCATCCCTATCATACTGAGTTTCCAGATATTTATATATCTTATCTTATCTGCTTTTTGTCCTTTAAGTAGAAAATACCATCTAAGAGTAAGTGGAAACGAGAGTAAAACTGCTATGAGAAGAGATATCACTGCAAGGGGAATGTAACACTCTTTAAGTGTTGTATAAAGTAGCACCAGGTTAATTTTTCTAAATACGAGATAAAGAAAAAAAACACTTACAATTACTCTTAAAAATAGTTTAAGATTATCCTTTTTCATCTCTGGATTGGATTTTCTTATATTCTTCTTTTATCTTATGCAGGATTCCATTTACAAATTTAGGGGACTCTCTTGAACCATATTTCTTCGCTAACTCTATTGCTTCATTTATAGATACAATCTCTGGTACAGTATCAACGAATAACATTTCATATATTGCAATCCTCATAATATTTCTGTCTATATATGGCATCCTTTTGAGTGACCAGTTGATAGAACTCTCTGATATACTTCTATCTATAACAGGAAGGTTTTCAATAGTACCTTTTATAAGGTGGCGAGTAAACTCCGCTATCTCTTCATCCTTTATCTCTTGTTCATCAAGAAAAGAGTTTAAAACCTTTTCATTGAATCCCTCTAACTCATCCCTTATCTCCATCTGATAAAGGAATATCATTGCAAGTTCTCTTGCTTTCCTTCTTTTCATTTTTCAATATACTGCTATATAAATCTGTTTGTCTTTCTTTACAGGACTGTCTTAAGATTTGCCATCTCAATGGCTGAAAGTGCTGCAAACCATCCTTTGTTCCCCATCTTTGTTCCTGCCCTCTCTATTGCCTGGTCTGTTGAATCCGCTGTCACAATACCAAAAGAAACCGGTGTCTTACCATCCATATTCAATTGTGCTATCGCCCTCGTTATCTGGGAACTCACATACTCAAAGTGCGGGGTCTCCCCTCTTATTATTGCTCCGAGACAGATAACAGCATCATACTTCTCACTTCCTGCCATTTTTGAAACAGCAAAGACCGCTTCAACACTACCGGGTACCCATACCACATCTATACTCTCTTCACTTCCATTATGCCGCTTAATACAGTCAACCGCACCTTCTAAAAGATGTTTTGAAATAAATTCATTGAACCTGCTAATAACTATCCCGAACTTCTTTCCTTTTGCATCTAAAATACCTTCCTTTACTTTCATCTTCTCCACCTCCCCTAAAATGATTTATCAATACCTTTTATTCTATATCATATGTCCAAGTTTCTTCTTTTTTGCTTCTATATACTTTTTACTGTGAGAAGTATATTTTACCACAATAGGAATTCTTTTCACTATTTCAATGCCATAACCTTCCAGACCAACGACCTTCCTCGGGTTATTTGTAAGGAGTCGTATCCTGGTAAGCCCGAGGTCTACAAGAATCTGTGCCCCAATACCATAATCCCTTAAGTCGTCAGGGAACCCCAGATGCAGATTTGCTTCTACTGTATCAAGTTTTTTTCTCTCCTGAAGATAATATGCCCTCAGTTTATTCTCAAGTCCTATTCCTCTACCTTCCTGTGGTAGATAGATAAGTACTCCTCTTCCTTCATCTTCTATCATCTTAAGTGCTTTTTCCATCTGTCTGCCACAATCACACCTTAAAGAATGGAATATATCTCCTGTCAGACACTGAGAATGAACACGGACAAGGATACTATCATCCTTATTCTTTAGTTTAAGATTCCCTTTTACAATCGCAAGGTGTGGATTTTCTTCTATCTTATCCTTATAAAGTATAAGTTTAAATCTCCCATAGTCAGTGGGAAGATTAACAGATAAGACCTTTTCAATAAGTTTTTCTCTTTTCCTTCTGTATTCAATCAGGTCTTTTATAGTAATTATCTTGAGATTATGCTTCTTTGCAAATTTTATAAGGTCAGGAACCCTTGCCATTGTTCCATCATCTCTCATTATCTCACATAGCACCCCTGAAGGATAAAGACCAGCAAGTCGTGCTATATCCACTGCTGCTTCTGTATGCCCTGCTCTTACAAGCACTCCACCATCCTTTGCCCTGATAGGAAATATATGACCAGGTCTTGCGAGGTCTTCTGGCTTGGTATTTCTGTCTATAAGCAGTTTCACTGTTAGAGCCCTGTCCGCTGCAGAGATACCAGTTGTTCCTCCTTTTGCCGGGTCAACGGAAACAGTAAAGTCGGTTCTATGGAGTGCAGTATTATCAGGAGACATAGGAGGGAGTTTCAGTTCTTCTATTCTTTCTGATGTAAGTCCGACACATATAAGTCCCCGCGCATATCTTGCCATAAAGTTTATATCTTCTGGAGTTACCTTCTCAGATGCCATTACAAGGTCTCCTTCATTCTCTCTCGCTTCATCATCCACCACAACGATAAATTTTCCTGCTTTAATATCCTTTATCGCTTCTTCAATGGAACTGAAAATTTTACTATTCATTTCATCTTCTCTATATATTTTGCTGTAATATCCATCTCTATATTTAACATATCCCCCGGTCTGCGGTATTTTATATTTGTATGGTCTATGGTGTAAGGAACAACAAAAATTTTTATCTCTCTTCCCTTCAACTCTGCGACTGTAAGAGAGATACCATCAACACCTATAGAACCACGAAAAACCACATATCTCTGGAACTTTTCTGGAATATAAAATCCTATCATTCCACTCTTTCCATCTTTATAAAAATATTTTAGTGGTGTTTTAAAATCAATATGACCTGTAAGTATATGCCCCCCTACCCTATCTCCTAATCTTATAGCCCTTTCAAGGTTTACATAGTCCCCCACCCTTGCATCAGAGAGATTGGTTTCCTTCAATGTCTGTCTGCTTAATGAAACACCAAATATATTTCTGTTTATTTTTTCCACTGTCAGACATACCCCATTAACAGATATACTATCTCCTTCCTTAATCTCATCAAAAATCTTTTCTCCAGAAATTTCATATACACTCACTCCACCTGATGGAACTATTTTTTTTATCCTGCCCACTTCTTCAATTATCCCTGAAAACATACCTTACCTCTTATAAAGAAATCATCCCCTATCATTTTTGTCTCATAATAATCCACCCTCACTGCTTCAGAAATACATTTCTTATCTCTTCCGCCTATAGGAGAAATCGAGTTTTCACCACCGAGGATTTTATTCCCTGTAAAAATCATCACTTCATCTACAAGTTTTTCTTCCCAGAATGAAGTGAGAGTATATCCTCCGCCCTCTACCATAATAATACCTATCTCTCTCTTATAAAGTTCTTCCATCAATACTTTAAGGTTCAACTTTCCATCTTCATCAGGGACTTTTATAACCTCACATCCTTTTTTATCCAGAAGATACCTCACCCTTTCCTCTGTCACCCTATCTGAAACAACCATTAGAACCTTACTGTTCGGGTTTTCCCATATTCTACATTCTTCAGAAACTTTAAGATACGGGTCTATTACTATCTTCCAGTATCGCTTTCTTCCCAAAATATCTTTTTTTGTCTGATAGGAGGGCACTATATAATCAAGAGAGGGATTGTCTTCTATTACAGTATTTATGCCTACAACAATACCATCCACCTCAAACCTCATATTTTTTACAAAATCCCTCGCTTCCTTTTCTGTAATCCATTTTGAACTCCCCTTTCCTGTTGCTATCTTGCCATCCAGTGTCTGCGCCCATTTTAATATAATGTAAGGTCTTCTTTTAGTAATATATGTAATATATGCTCTGTTTAATTTTTCCGCTTCTTCGCTTAAAATACCTTCCCTGACAGTAATTCCACTCTCTTCAAGTTGTTCAATACCCTTACCTGATACCAGTAGGTTGGGGTCTTCCATTGCACATATAACCTCTTTTATTCCTGCCTCTATGATTGCCTTTGTGCAGGGAGGTGTCTTACCATAATGACAGCATGGTTCAAGATTTACATAAAGGGTTGCTCCTTTTACCTTATCTTTTGCATCCTTTATCGCCTCTATCTCTGCATGTGGTAATCCAAATGCCTTATGCCAGCCCTTACCTATGATACGAGAACCTTTTACTATAAGTGCTCCTACCATTGGATTTGGACTGACAAGCCCTTTTCCTCTTTCTGCAAGTTTCAGTGTCTCTTTTATAAACTCTTTATGTTCTCTCATCCCTTATTAATTTCAACCACACACTTTAACACCTCACCACTTCTTACCCTCTCTATCCCTTCATTTATCCTTTCCAGTGGCACAACAGAGGAGATAAACTTTTCTGCATCTATTTTTTTCTCTGATATAAGTTGTGCTGCTTTAATAAAATCCCTCCTGTTAGAAGCGAAAGCACCAAAGACAGAAAGTTCTTTGTAGTGGATAAGGTTAGAATCTATATTGATAAAGGAATCATCCTTTGGAAGTCCGCCAAATAAACTAATCCTTCCTTTTGAACCGAGTATTTCAATCCCTTCTACCTGTGCCTGTTTTGCAGGGCAGGCAGTAATTACCACATCTGCTCCATAACCATCTGTAAGTTTTTTTATCTCATCTTTTACACTTACCTTTCTCGGGTCAAGAAGGATAATATCTCCGAAGTTTTTCCCAAATCTCTCAAGTCGTTCATATGCTGGGTCTACCATTATCACCTTTGTTGCACCTTCTGCATAAGCAAGTACAGCATGCATAAACCCGATAGGACCACCGCCATATATCACTACATTATCTCCCTTACCTATATTGAGATAACTCTGTGCATTAATTGCACAGGAAAGTGCTTCTATCAGTGCCCCTTCTTTAAGAGAGATGTTTTCAGGAAGTTTAACCACTGCCTGCTGATTGACTGCTGGGTCAGGGATTGTAAGGTATTCAGCATAACCACCGGGATAGAAATATCCAATTGCTTTTGTATCAGGACAGAGATTATAAAAACCTTTACTACACATCTTACATTTTCCACATCCAATAGAAGTAGCGGTTGTTACCTTATCCCCTTTTTTCAATGGTTCAGGATACCTTACATCTGAACCAATCTCTTCTATCACGCCTGTAATCTCATGTCCTATAATAGCAGGTGGAACAACCTTTTTATGTCCTGAAAGATATATCCTTACATCTGTCCCGCATATAGCACAATAATGGACCTTTATTTTAATCTCATCTTTACCACATATAGGTATTTTTACATCCTCTACCCTTATATCTTTTATCCCGTAATAGACCGCTGCTTTCATATTCTTCTCCTTTGTTATGTTAAAATAATTTTATGAAAAAATATTTAATCTTCTTTTTCTTTTTACAGATGGTTTTTTCTAAAAACCTGCCTGCTCTCTATTTTACCCCAAATAGTAAAACAGACAAAATACTACTTTCCCTTATTGAAAACGCAAAAAGTTCTGTGTATATAGCGGGTTACTCTATTTCATCGGGAAAAATGATAGAACTTATCAAAAAGAATAAAGAAAGAATAGTAATAAAAGTCCTTACTGAGAGAGATTATAAAAATCTACCGAAAAATATAGTAAAGGTATATCAAAAATCCGGTTTATTCCATCCTAAATTTATAACTGTTGATGGTATCTCGGTACTTATTGGTTCAGGAAATTTTACAGACGATGGACTGCATCTTCATCACAACCATTTTTTACTTATACAGGACCCAAAAATAGCAGAATTTTTCAACAAGAAATTCCTTGCGTGGTGGCAAGATACTCCTTTTGAGGAAGTATATGAAGACAGTATATACAGGATATATTTCTCGCCTGATACCGACTGTGAATCCATTATAGTTAATGAGCTTTCAAAAGCAAGAGACACCATACATTTTGCGCATTACCGTTTTACATCAGAAAAAATTGCAAGGGCAATTATACTTAAAAAATTTACCGGTGTGAAGGTATACGGAATAATGGATGCATCAGGTATAGAACCCTATTCTTTCTTCTATCCTCTCTCTTACTACGGTTGTAAACTAAAAAAAAGCAACCTTGCTGGTCTCCTTCATGATAAACTTTTTATCATTGATGGAGAAACGGTTATAACCGGTTCCTACAACCCTACAACCTCTGCAAAAAAGAATACAGAATGCCTGATTATAATAAAAGACAAAAAAACCGCTGAAAAATTACTTACAGAGTGGAAAAAGTTATGGCTTTTTTACAGTTTACCAGCATCGCCTTTTAAATTATCTATTCCTCTTATAGAGAGGTTAAGGATGAAAAAGTAGTTTCCTTACCTTATCTGTCCTACCTGTCTCACTTTCACAAACTTGCCTTTCTGATATGACTCCTTCGCAGCAAGGCAGACATATACACTCGCCAGCCCTGTTTCTATTGGGGTACGTGATTTATACTTACTATCCTTCACAAGTTTTACAAGGTCTCTCGCAAGTTCAATATCTCCACCAAAATGTGAAAGTCCAGAATCTGTTTTTACTGTATCTGTAAAAGGTTTATGGTGCCTTGTATATTTTATCTGGTTTTCATACCAGTCAAACTTAATTGTCCCCATATACCCGCTTACAGTTGAACCCCGAGCATGGGCATCCCTCTTTGTAAAAAATACCTGAGTATATATACCATGTGCACCTGAAGGAAACTCAAATATTGCACTGGATGCATCCTCATTTGTTCCTGTTTCTACAGAACCACAGTCAATACTATAAACACAGAGATGGTCATTTCCATGATCGGACTTGCTCCTATTTCTATTCTCAGGACTCTCAAGACATGTCTCTGTTTCATTACACTGTGAACATCTCAGACCCGATGGCTTTTTCCCACCGTATACCTTCTGAAATGTTGCCATTGCCCCTATCTTTATAATAGGCATACCCATAAGATACATAATATAGTCAAAGTCATGGGTTGCCTTCTGTAAGAAAAGTCCCTGCGTAATCTTATAATTGCGGTACTCCTGTTCCCAGTAAACAGCACCATAAGATACATAGTTCCATGCCATAATATGCACTGGCTCTCCTATACCACCTTTTTCTATAATTTCTCTTGTAAAGGCACAGAGAGGAGAGACCCTTAAGGGAAAACTTACCACCACCCTGCACCTTGACTTCTCAAATGCCTTTTCAAGTGCAATTGCCTGTTTCATATCAATGGCAACCGGCTTTTCAAGAAAAAGAGGTATATCATACTTTGCTACCTGTATTGCATAGGGAGTATGGAGGTTACATCTTGTTCCGATAACTATTGCATCTGGCTTTGCCTTTCTTACCATTTCATCCACTGTTTTATAAAATACCACCCTTTCTCTATCTTCTTCTGAAAGCCGTTCTTTTACTCCCTTTTCATCAGGGTCAATCATCCCTGTAATACGGATATCTGGTTCTACCTCTTTTAAAGCACCATATATAAATCCTTTTGCCCTTCTTCCAAATCCTATCACCCCTATATTCATTTTACACCCTCCTTAAATCTTATAAGATTATTCCCAAAAAAACTCAATATGTCAAATATATATAATCTCAGATAGATATTAAATCAAACTTTTCTTCATGTTCATGGGTTATGGCGAACTGTTAACTTAAGAGGTATATATGCAAAAACAGGATTATGGGTTTAAATAATTACATCATGGATAATATAAACAGTCATATATTCAAAATATAGCACTCGGGGTTGCAATCGTCCTGTAAAACCATACACGATAGTCATCTTCCAACTGCAAAAGTTCTGTTTCAAATTCAGGAATACTTCCAATCTCACCCTTTATATATTTTTCAATACGGTCTTCTAAACTCTCAAGCCGCGCTATAAGTCCACCATATCTTTTCTCTATAACCTCCAGACCAAACGGTTTATATGTATCAAGCCACATATCTCTGTGGATTATCCATAGTTTGCGTGTTTCCTTAATAAGGGACTTTACTTCTTCGTCAAGAAGTTTATTAAGTTTCTTTTTATCCTTGTTTCTGTATGCCATCACAAGTTTCCTGCGAATCTCGCACTTTATTGCGAGAACCCTACTTATCTGGTAAGGAAATATTAACCTTTTTGACAGTGCTTCTTTGCCTATTCCCTTCTTTAAAAATCCTGCCAGTTTTTCATATTTTCTTCCTAAAATCTGCTTTTCTATCCATGGCTCAAATAGCCCTATGAAAGTGTCATTCCATAATAGCCATTTGGAACAGTTAGGAGGTATTTCACCTTTTTTTGTAATCGGTATGGTATCAATACTGCTTGCTCTTTCATAATACTCTATATCTGTTCTACAACTACCCATAAACTTTTCTTTCAAGGCCTTTCTATCAATACCGCCTACATATGCCATCTCAGTAAAAAACTGAACTACTGGTAAAACAGAATATATATCATTCTCCATCCCGTTATCACCCCATGCTGTGATAAATACCTCTTTTATTCCTTTATCCCTGCACGCCTTCATGCATGGCTCAACTGTCATATATGCAAAGGGCATATTAGCCCAGAACCTGTTCCAGTTCCATGCACCAGGTGCAACTATCGGTTCCTTACCTAAAACATCTCTGTGTATATCAATGAACTTTGAATAAAAATCACAGTCAGTATGGAAGTAGTCCCAGTAAACAAAATCTACATCTTCTGGTATATTTTTGACAACCTCCTCAGAAATTTTAACATCTAGGTCATAATAGTGATGTGTCTTTGAACCTAACCGAAAGTACATATCATCCCATATCATTGGTCTTAAACCCAGTCCTCTACATATATCCACTACCCTCTCAAGATGTTCATTCATAATTTCAAACTTATCTCTCTCACCATAAAGTTTTTTATATTGCCCTGTACCCACCATATCTGCTTCATCCATTCCTATGTGTATCCTCTTTGAACGGTAAGGATAACTTGCAGAAGTTATCATCTTCTCTAATAATTTATATGTCTCTTCCTTTCCAACAAGGAGAATATCATTTGTATCAGATATATTTTTATAAACACTCCACTGTAACATCTGTTGTAAGTGTCCAAGTGTCTGTATACACGGAAACATCTCTATACCAAACTTCTCCGCATAGGCATCTACTTCCTTAAGTTCTTCTTTTGTGTATCTACCCCTTAAATATCCAAAAAACGGTTCTCCTTCAACCTCATATGTATCTTCTGTATAAAGCATCAATGTATTAATTCCCATAAGTGCAAACCTTCTCAAAAGGAGTTTTATATTATCCACAGTAAGTACCCCATTCCTTGATGCATCAAGCATCACCCCTAACATCTTGAAGTTGGTACGCTCCCTGTACTCATCTTTTATATTCATTCCAAAAAGTACACCCAGTGCCCTGAATGCCTCTGTAATCCTGTTGTAATTGATGTCTATTCCTTTTTCTCCTTTAATAATATCGAACCCACCCTCTACATCTCCATTTGATACAGGAGAAAAATATAATTCTTTTACTGCACCGCTTCTACTGAAAACTACTGGATATCCATCTTTTTTTATCTCCAGAAGTCCATCTTTAATCTCTGCTGGAACCTTTTTAAAATCAATAAAATATCTCCCTTTCATACTTCATTCTCCTTTCTTGTTTTTTCATTCTATCAAAATCCAAATACCCAGATTATCAACTTTCCATTTTTTGTAATACTCTCGTATCTCAATCTTTTTCATCCTTATACTCCACATTTTAAACCATTGGTTTTATCCGTGTATGTTAAATCTTCCCTTTCAGTCTGAGTTCAAAGTTTTCTTATCTGTCTTTTCAGTAGTGCTATCTTATAGGTAAGGTCTTTCTCTGTTATAAAATTCTCATGTGCTTCAGGGTGATAACCAAAGTCCTTATTCCTTTTTATAATCTCTATGTCTTTTTCTACAATTGCAAGTTCTTCTATCAGCAACTTTTTCAACTTCTTTTTTGCGGTAATATCCCCCTTTCTGTATCTTTTGAGAAGTCGGTAAAATTCAATAATGTTGATGGTACTCTTTATAAGAAGGGATATATGCACTG